>NZ_JBVKBA010000015.1:0-194098 GCF_055639175.1 Streptomyces sp. NPDC107546
CTGAACTGCTGGACCGGCACCTGCACCACCTGCCACCAACCCCTGCCCAGCAGAGCCACGCCAAGATCAAGAAAGACCTAACGGAGTCCTACTAGGCGGGCGGCAGGCACTCCTTGGCCGGCGGACGGCCCTCGGGCCAGGCGATCCGTACGAACCGCGCACCCCCGTCCGGGGTGAGTTCCACGATCGGTACGGCCTTGTCGTACGGGTTCCCGTGCACGTCGATGCAGATCCAACCGCTCGCCCCGTCCACCCGGTGCGAGCCCTTCATGAACGCCCACTCGTTCACCACGTCCGTCAGCGCAGGCACCGCGTCGCCGTTCGGCGTGGCCTCCCGCATCCCCTGCACCGCCAGCCGCATGGCGTCGTACGCGATGATCAGCTGTCCGTCGGCGAGATCCACCGGCCCGATCGGCCCCACCGGCTGCTTCGCGCCACGCGCGATCAGGCCGTCGAGCTCCTGTGCGTCCGCGGCGCTGCCGCCCGTCCGCGCCGTCTCCTTCTTCCACGCGTCGGGATGCGCGAGCGCGGTGTAGCGCACGGACAGGTTCCGCGTGAGGGCCTTCCAGTCGAGGCGCTTGTCCCCGTTGAGGTACGAGCCCTCGTCGCCCGTGAGCACGGTGAGCCGGTGGTCCATGCAGCCGCGCGCGCCCAGCGCGTTGACGAACTGCCGCAGCTGGGTGTGGCGCCCGGCGAACAGGATCGTGTCCGTGGTCTTCGGGGTGTCGCACACCAGTTGGGTGATCTGTCGGAACTGGTTCGCGGTCGTGCCCTCCTGCGTACGGTCCTCGGGAGGGGTGAACGGCTGCGCCTGGTAGGGCGAACCCGCCACCAGCTTCTCGAACGCGCTCTGCAGGGTGCGCGTGTAGGGGTCGCCCGGCTTGTCGTACACCAGCAGCGCCCTGCCCCCGGAGACCCGGGCGAAGGAGGCGAGCGCACGGGCCGAGTCGCTGTTGGTGGGGGCGACACGGGCGAGCCCCGGGTAGGGATCCTTGCCGTCGGTCCCGTTGGCGAGGCTGTCGGCGGTGATGGAGGAGCCGACGACCGGGATGCCGCGGTGGGTCAGCTCCTTGACGGCCGCACGGTTGTTGTCGGTGCTCAGCCCTATCCCGGTCACCGCCCGCAGCCGGTCGGCGCCCTCGGTCATCTGCGTCAGCCGGTCGACCACACGCGGCCAGTAGGATCCGTCCCGGCCGGTGTTGGCGAGCACCAGCCGGATCTGGGGGGTCTCCCCGGTCGCGTCGTGGTTGGCCCGGTACTGGGCGAGGTAGGCGCCCTGGAGTTCGTGCAGCGTGTCGTCGACACTGTCCGGGTCGCTCGCGGTGAACGGCTCGAAGAGCGCGACGGTGACATAACCGCCGGACTTCAGACGGTCGTTCTCCCGGTACACCGCCTGCACCACGTCGGCGAACCGTGGCTGCCCGAAGTCGTACGCCGTCGTCGACACGCCCACGCAGTCGCCGCCGTCCAGGCGGGCCACGCCCGGGGCGCAGGAGGGCTGCCGGCCGATGTAGGTGACGACGGCCCAGGCGGTGCCGGCCACCAGCACGGCGGCGAGCAGCAGCGCCGCATACCGGCGGAACCGGATCTCCCAGACGTCCTCGCGCAGCCAGGTCCACCAGCGTCCCGCCATCATCGCCCCCCGTTCTCGTACGGTCCGCGGGGACCACCCCGACCACCCCGACCACCGCGGCCGCATGGACCGCACCGGCCTGCCGTCATGCCGGTCATCCCCGGTCCCCGTTCTCGTCGTCACCGTCGCCGGGGATGCGCAGGGGCCGTCCGGCCAGCGCCTCCGTCGGCCAGTCCCGCGAGGCCCGCCACAGCAGGGCGGTGCCCGAGGGGCGCAGGTTCGACAGCTGCTCCAGCTCGAAGCGCAGCCGCTCGGCCACCTTCACATCGGGCAGCACCAGCGGGTCGGTCAGCTGCCACACCGCGTGCAGCAGCCGTCGCACCCGCAGGTGCAGGACGGGATCCACGCCCTGCGGCGGCCGCTGTTCGGCGTCCGTGCGGCCGAGCGCGACCGCGGCCCGGTGGTCGTGGTCGTGGCCGCCGTCGAAGTCCCGGCCCTCGGGGTCGTGGGCGTGGTAATAGGGCGCGGAGGCGATGAAGACCAGCGTGGACAGCCAGGTGCCGACGTCCGTGCCGGTGAAGGTGTCGCGCAGATGGGCCACCGCGAAGTCCGCCTTGCCGAGGGCGAGTTCATGGTGCAGCCGGTAGCGGGCGGCATCGGCCCCGCCCTGCTCGCCGTAGTGGTCGACGAGTGCGCGGTGCGCCGCCTGCCACTGGGCGTGGCCCGCGTCGAGGTGGTGCAGCCGCAGCAGGAGCAGCGCGCGCAGGAAAGGGTCTCCGACGAACTGCCCCGGCGCGCTCGGCCAGCCCTCCGCGGCGAGCCGTTCCTCCAGTCCCAGCACCCCGGCCGCGCCGAAGTCGTCCGGGAGGCGGTCCCGGGCGAGCGCCAGCGCGGACGGGCGGTCGTGGGCGGCCGCGAGCACGGTCAGCTCGTCCAGCCGGCCGCCCGGCACCAGCCGGTCCAGCAGCTCCTGGTAGGCGGGGCGGCCGTCGTGCTCGTCGTGGACGGTGACGTCTCCGGTGAGCAGGGCGCCGAGGGACGCGGCCCCGCGCGGCAGGTTCTGCCGGGCCGACTCGGCGAGCAGGGTGATGCCGAGCGGGCTGCCGCCGGTGAGCCGGTGCGTGGCGTGCGGAAGCTGGGGCGGCACGTCGACGCCCCGGCAGACGGCTCCCACGATGTGCAGGGTGTCGTCGGGCTTGAGCGGCGGCAGCGACACGAGCAGCGCCCGGGAGGACGGGGAGGCGCCGGGCTCCCAGCCGGTGGTGCGGGCGACCTCGGTCAGGGTGCGGCGGGCCGCGTTGCGCAGCGCCGGGTGGGTGTGACCGCGCAGAGCCGAGAAGAAGACGACCTGGTCGCGGAGGCCGTCCGCGCGGTCACGCAGGACGCACTCCAGCAGGCCGCGTCCGGCGGGCTCCTGCACGTTGTCGATGAGGATCACCGGGCGGCCGACGCGGCGGGAGCGCTGCACCACACCGGCGTAGGCGTCGTCCAGGTCGGCCAGCAGGGCCCGCACGAGATGGCGCTCGGCGTGGGTGCGGGAGTCGCCGCCGGCCCGGAAGTGCCCGGACAGCAGGATGAGCCCCAGCTTGGGGTTGCCGCCCGCGTTCGGGTAGTCGCGGTACCAGGCGGCCGCCCTGCGCAGCCGGCGGTGGGTGGGGGAGACGCCCTCGCTGAAGGACTCCAGGGTCGCCTCGATGATCGGCTCGACGACGGGCCCGGTGTTCGACATGGACGCGATCAGCTTGGCGACCACCTTGCTCACCCAGCGGCCCGCGAAGCCGTCGAGGAAGGACCGGGAGTCGTTCAGCAGGAGGATCCGCTCGGCCTCCTGCCGGATGCGCGGTACGTCACGGTCGCCCCAGCCGCCCGCCGCGACCGCGAGCAGCCCGGAGGCGAGCCGCGGGAACCCGATCCGCCGGGCGCCCGTGACGGGCTCGGCGAGCTGCTCGGCGACGGTGGTCAGCGCCTGGGCGACCGGTGACCAGACCTCGCCGGGCCGCTCCGGCGGCGGCCCGGCGAACTGTGGCTCCTCACCGTCGATCAGTGCGACGGGCGTGTGCCCCTGGTAGGCGGCGCGCAGCTCGGCGAGAGTTGCGCTCTTGCCGAGCCCCCGACCGCCCGCGAACACCACGAACGGCACGTCGCCGTCGTGCTCGTACGGGCAGGAGCGGAGCTGGTGGGGTCGCAGACCGACGAGTCGCGAGGCGAGCCCGGGCGGCTCGGTGTCGAACAGAGGCTCCCGGCCGTGCAGCCGTCTGTCGTCCACCGCATCTCCCCCCGGCGCGGTCCGCTTCGATGTGCTGCTGTGAGCTGTACCCCGAAGTGAGGTATACCCAGACCACCGTTGAAAAATGGGGAGTTGATTCGGACCGGAGCGCACGATGACCGACTGGTTGCGAAAGTGTGCGGAATGAGGACGACGATGACCGAGGACCTGACCGATCCACGTATCCCCACCATCGACCTGCGGCCGTGGCTGCACGGCGACCCCGCCACCCGCGCCCGCATCGCCCGCACCGTCGACGAAGCCCTCCAGACCGCGGGATTCCTGCTGGTCACCGGCCACGGCGTGGACCCGTCCCTGCGCTCCCGGATCCGCGAGGCCGCGCGGACCTTCTTCACGCTGCCGGTGGCGGTCAAGGAGAAGTACGCGGCCCGGGTGGGTGGGCGCGGCTGGCTCGGCCCCGGCACGGAGGCCAACGGCTACGCGGAGGGCACCGAGACACCGCCCGACCTGAAGGAGTCACTGACCTTCGCGACGCAGGAGCCGTTCGAGGACCCGGAGATCGACGCGGAGTGGTACGCGCCGAACGTCTGGCCGGCGGAGGTGCCGGAGCTGCGTGGGCTGTGCGAGGAGTACCTGGCGCGGATGGCGGAGCTGGAGAACCGTCTGCTCTCGCTGCTCGGCGAGGCCCTGGGCCTGGAACCGGACTTCTTCACGCGGCACATGGCCCGCCCCACCTACGGCTTCAACATCAACTGGTACCCGGGTGCGGACGTCGTCGGTGAGCCGGAGCCGGGCCAGTTCCGCATCGGCCCGCACACCGACTTCGGCACGGTCACGATCCTGGACCGGCAGGCGGGCAGGGGCGGTCTGCAGGTGTGGACGGACGAGGGCGGCTGGGAGGACGCCCCCTACGACCCGGAGGCGTTCACCATCAACATCGGTGACCTGATGGCCCGCTGGACGGGTGACCGCTGGCGCTCGGGCCGCCACCGCGTCCTGCCGCCGCCGGTGGACGCCCCCGCGGAGGAACTGATGTCCCTGGTCTACTTCGGCGAGTGCACCCCGGGGACGATCGTGGAGTCGGTTCCGGAGCCGGTGGGCAGGGTGGCGTACGAGCCGGTGGACTCGCATGTGTATCTGCGGGAGAAACTGGACTCCATCACGGTGAAGTGAGGCCCACTCGAGCAGTCCGGGTTCCGTCAGCCGGCCGTGGGCCCCTCGTCCCGCTCCCGGCGCCGCAGCTCCTCCTCGCGGCGGCGCAGGTCGGCCTCCCACTCCTTCAGCAGGGCCTCGTCCTTCTTGTTCTCTTCCTTGAGGGACCTCAGGAACTCGGGATTGTCGTCGGGTGCGACAAAGGTGGTGCGGTGGTTGCGGTGCCACTCGGAGGGCGTGGAGCCGCTCGACGGGACGGGCCCGCGGTGCTTGCCCGCCACCAGCCAGGCGATCGGGCCGACCAGCACCTCGCCGAAGAGCAGGATGATGACGACCCAGACCACCTTGGGCAGCCCGCGCACCTGCTCCTCGGGGGTGTTCAGGCAGTCGATGAAGGCGTATATCCACAGCGCCAGGACCAGCAGGAAGGGCAGATACCTGAACATGGTGGTGCGATCCCCCAGGAGACGGCGAGGGGCGTGCGACGGGCCCCGGTGACGGGGTCAGGGTAGCGGGTGGCGGCTGTGCTGTTCCGGGGGGCGCTGCGCCCGCAGTCGCTGCGCGGCGGGGCGGACCCCCGGCTGATCCCCCGGGGCGCCCGGAGTGCCGAACCGGCTCTCGGCGATACTGGGACGCATGGCTTATGACGATCTTCGGTCCCTGCTCCGGGCGCTGGAGCGCGAGGGAGACCTCAAGCGCATCAAAGCCGAGGTCGACCCCTATCTGGAGGTCGGGGAGATCGTCGACCGGGTGCAGAAGTCCGGCGGTCCCGCGCTGCTCTTCGAGAACGTGCGCGGGTCGAGCATGCCGCTGGCGATGAACGTCTTCGGCACCGACCGGCGGCTGCTGAAGTCCCTCGGCCTGAAGTCGTACGACGAGATCTCCGAGAAGATCGGCGGCCTGCTGAGGCCCGAGCTGCCGCACGGCTTCGTCGGGGTGCGCGAGGCCTTCGGGAAGCTCGGCGCGATGGCGCACGTGCCGCCCAGGAAGGTGAAGGCCGCGGACGCGCCCGTCCAGGAAGTCGTGCTGCACGGCGACGACGTCGACCTCGACGCCCTGCCGGCCCTGTTCACCTGGCCCAAGGACGGCGGCTCCTTCTTCAACCTCGGGCTCACCCACACCAAGGACCCCGAGACCGGGATCCGCAACCTCGGTCTGTACCGCCTCCAGCGCCACGACAGGCGCACCATCGGCATGCACTGGCAGATCCACAAGGACAGCCGCAACCACTACCAGGTGGCGGCCCGGCGCGGCGAGAGGCTGCCGGTCGCCATCGCCTTCGGCTGCCCGCCCGCCGTGACGTACGCCGCCACCGCGCCGCTGCCCGGCGACATCGACGAGTACCTGTTCGCCGGGTTCATCGCGGGCAAGCGGATCGAGATGGTCGACTGCAAGACGGTGCCGCTGCAGGTCCCGGCGAACGCCGAGGTGGTCCTGGAGGGCTGGCTGGAGCCCGGCGAGATGCTGCCGGAGGGGCCGTTCGGCGACCACACCGGCTTCTACACCCCCCAGGAGCCCTTCCCGGCGCTGACGATCGACTGCGTCACCATGCGCCGCCGCCCGCTGCTCCAGTCCGTCGTCGTGGGCCGCCCGCCGACGGAGGACGGACCGCTCGGCCGCGCGACGGAGCGGTTCTTCCTCCCGCTGCTGAAGATCATCGTGCCGGACATCGTGGACTACCACCTGCCCGAGGCGGGGGGCTTCCACAACTGCGCGATCGTCTCGATCGACAAGAAGTACCCCAAGCACGCCCAGAAGGTGATGCACGCGATCTGGGGCGCGCACATGATGTCCCTCACCAAGCTGATCGTGGTCGTCGACTCCGACTGCGACGTCCACGATCTGCACGAGGTCGCCTGGCGCGCCCTCGGCAACACGGACTACGCCCGGGACCTCACCGTCGTCGAAGGCCCGGTCGACCATCTCGACCACGCCTCCTACCAGCAGTTCTGGGGCGGCAAGGCGGGCATCGACGCCACGAAGAAGTGGCCCGAGGAGGGCTACACGAGGGACGGCGGCTGGCCCGACATGGTCCTGTCCGACCCCGATACGGCGGCGAAGGTGACCCGCCGCTGGAAGGAGTACGGCCTGTGAGCAGCGCCTCCGCCGCGATTCCGCAGCCCGGACGCACCAAGGCGTTCCTGCGCCTTGTCATGATCGAGCACTCCGTCTTCGCCCTGCCCTTCGCGTACATCGCAGCGCTGTCCGCGATGTACCAGTGGGACAGGAACATCCACTGGGGACGGCTGCTCCTCGTCACGGTCGCCATGGTGGGGCTGCGCACCTTCGCCATGGCCGCGAACCGGATCATCGACCGCGAGATCGACGCCCGCAACCCGCGCACCGCCCACCGCGAACTGGTCACCGGCGCCATGTCGGTGCGGCACGCGTGGACCGGTGCCCTGATCGCCCTGGTCTTCTTCCTGGGCGCCGCGGCCCTGCTCAACCCGCTGTGCCTGGCGCTCGCCCCCATCGCGGTGATCCCGATGGTGGTGTATCCCTACGGCAAGCGGTTCACCAACTTCCCGCAGGCCATCCTCGGTCTGGCCCAGGCGATGGGCCCCATCGGCGGCTGGCTCGCGATCAGCGGCAGGTGGGACTGGGACGCGGTGATCCTCGGTCTCGCCGTCGGCATCTGGATCGGCGGCTTCGACCTGATCTACGCCTGCCAGGACGTGGAGACGGACCGCGAGATCGGCGTCCTGTCGGTGCCGGCCCGCTTCGGCATCCCGGCGGCCATCTGGGGTGCCCGCGCCTGTCACGCCGTCACGACGGCACTGTTCGTCTGGTACGCGGTCGTCACCGGTGCCGGCTTCTTCTTCTGGCTGGGTCTGGTGATCGTGGCGGGCGCCTTCCTCTACGAGCACACGATCGTCCGCCCGCACGACCTGACCCGCCTGAACCGGGCCTTCTTCAGCGTCAACGGGTTCATCGGCATCGCCCTGTTCGTGTGCGCACTGCTGGATCTGTTGGCGCGCGGGCTGACGGTCTGAAAGCCGGGACTCCTGAGGGGAACTCCCGAAGCTGTGCGTCCACTGTGTTTTTCATGTGGGCGGCGTATGTGCAAAGGCTGGTAATGGGCGGCACTTGGCGGATTGAAATGCCGTCCGGCCGGGTTAAAGAATCCTCCTGATTCTGGCGAGAGTTTCCTTGAAACGGGCTGTTTCGGTGGGGTGTGCGCGCCCGGTGGCCCAACACTGCTGTGCATGGCTACGACAGTCCTCACTCCGCCCACCGGTGCCGTTCGCCGCGCGCCGTGGAGATCACCGGCGGACCAGCCGGCCTACGCGCGCCCGGCGCTGCTGGTCATCCTCGTGCTCGCCGCCGTGCTCTACGCATGGGGGATCGACCACAGCCAGTACCACACTTTCTATGCGAACGCCGTCCGCAGCATGACGGAGAGTTGGAAGGCCTTCTTCTACGGCTCTTTCGACCCCGGGAATTCCATCACGCTCGACAAATTGCCGGGATTCCTGTGGCCGCAGGCGCTTTCCGCCCGCATCTTCGGATTCCGTCCGTGGGCGCTGGTCCTTCCCCAGGTCGTCGAGGGCGTGGCGAGCCTGCTGGTCCTGCACCGGCTGGTGCGCCGCTGGGCGGGCGTGAACGCGGCGCTGGTCGCCTGCACGGCGTTCCTGCTGACTCCGGTGGCCGTGGGGCTCTTCCGCACCGCCGTCGAGGACCCCGCCTTCACGTTGTGTCTGCTGCTGGCGGCCGAGGCCACCCAGCGTGCCGCCCGGGACGGCCGGCTGCGCCCGCTGGTGCTCGCCGGTGTGTGGGTCGGGCTCGGCTTCCAGGCCAAGATGCTGGAGGCGTGGGCGGTGCTGCCCGCGCTCGCCCTCGTGTATCTGCTCTCGGCGCCGACCACCCTGCGCCGGCGGCTGGCGCATCTGGGCGTGTCCGCCGTGGTGATGACCGCCGTCTCGGCGTCCTGGATGCTCGCCGTCACCCTCACCCCCGCCAAGGACCGGCCCTATGTGGATGGCACCACCAACAACTCCGCGTTCAGCATGGTGGTCGGCTACAACTTCCTGAACCGCTTCTCCTCCCTCGGCATCAGCGCGGCCTCCACGGGCAGCGTGAGCGCCACGCAGGGCGGCGGAGGCGGCCGGGGTGGCCCATGGCAGGGGGCAGGCCCCGCGCAGGAGGCAGGCCGGACCGGTGGCACCGGAGTCGGCGGGGGCGCCCACTTCCGTCGTACCGGGACGCGGGACGCCCTGGGAGCCGGGACGAGCGCCGTGCGCCGGACCGGCGGCCGGGACGGTGACCAGAACGGCTGGTCGAAGATGTTCGGTACGTCGCTCGCCTCGCAGACCGGCTGGCTCTACCCGATCGCCGCCGTCGCCGTCGTCTGCGGTCTCCTGTGGCGCCGGGGCAGGCCGCGCACCGACCGGACCCGTTCCGGACTCCTCCTCTGGGGCACCTGGTTGACCACGTACTTCCTGGTCTTCAGCGCGGGCAGCGTCGCCGGCCACACGTACTACATGGGCGTGATCGCCGTACCGCTCGCCGCGCTCACCGGGGGCGGCGTCGCGCTGATGTGGCGCGCCTACCGGGCCGGCGGCCGTCGCGCATGGGCGCTGCCGGGCGCGGTGGCGGCGACGGCGGCGTGGAGTGCGTACCTCGCCGGCCAGTTCCCGTCGTTCCTGCCGTGGCTGGCGCCCGCGGTGGGCATGGTCGGTCTCGGCGCCGTCGTCCTGCTGGTGTGGGCCCGCCCGGGTCGTACGCCGTCCGGCGGCCGGCTCGCCCTCGCCGGGCTGGCGGCCTCCCTCACGGCGCTGCTGCTGGCGCCGAGCGCGTGGGCGGTACAGGTGTTCAACCCGTCCTACAGCAGTTCCGGCATGGGTGCGGTCGGTCCCTCCGCCGCGAACCGCGGCCACGGCTCGGTGATCTCGGCGGCCGGCCGGACGGGCCGACTGGCCTGGGGCGGCGGCGGGACGCGCGGCACCGGGGCGACCCGCGGTGGCATGGGCGGGTTCGGTGGCGTGGGCGGGTTCGGCGCGAAGGGCGGACTCACCGCGGCCCAGCGGAAGGTGCTCGACTACACCACCGCGCACCAGGGCTCGGCCGCCTATGTGTTCGCCACCACCAGATGGAACGGCGCGTCCCCGTACATCCTCGCCACCGGTGCCCACGTCCTGCCGCTCGGCGGCTTCAGCGGCAGGGTGCCGTTCCCGACCGAGGCGCAGTTCCGGGAGCTGGTCGACTCCGGCAAGGTGCGGTACGTGCTGCTGAACGGTGGCCGGGGCACGGGTGCCCTGTTCGGCGGCGGTGATGGGACGACGGCCACGGCGCGGATCACCGACTGGGTCCGCTCCGCCTGCACCCCCGTCCCGGCCTCGGCGTACGGCGGCCCGGACTCCGCCGCCTCGGGCACGGCCGGCGCAGCGGTCGCGGCCCAGACGCTGTACCGGTGCACGCCCGGCCACTGACCGGCCCGCGCCGGGACGGCCCCTTCCGCCCGCGGGCGGAAGGGGCCGTTCTCATGAGCGGGTTCCGGCATTGGGCGGGGAGGGAGGCGGCGGGGCTCCGGGAACCGGCCCCTTGGCCCGTTCCTGCCCCGCGGCGCCGGATAGGCTCGGTGTCGTGAACCCAGTCAAGCCAGGAGAGACGCCGCGTACGCCTTGGATCGTAGGGGTGTCCGGCGCCTCCGGCACCCCGTATGCCGCCGCCGTGCTGCGCGGACTCCTCGCCGCGGGCGAGAGCGTCGACCTCGTCGTCTCCCGTGCCTCGCGACTCACCCTGCTCGACGAGACCGGGATCGCCTTCCGGGACGCCCACTGGCGGGAGGACCTGCGCGAGTGGCTGGGACGGGGCGCCGACGGAAAGCCCGGGACGTTCGTCGTCGACGTCGACGGAGACCGTGTGCGCCACTGGAGCGCCGGGGACCTGGCCGCAGGGCCGTCCTCCGGGTCGTACCCGGCGAAGGGCATGCTGATCGTGCCCGCGTCCACCGCGTGTGTGGCGGGGGTCGCGCTCGGGCTGTCGAAGGACCTGTTGCAGCGGGCCGCGAGCGTCACGCTCAAGGAGGGGCGGCGCCTGGTCGTCGCCGTACGGGAGACCCCGCTCGCCGGGCAGACCCTCAAGCAGCTGGTGGCGCTGGACGAGGCGGGCGCGGTGGTGCTGCCCGCGTCGCCGGCGTTCTACGCGGGGGCCACGCACATCCAGGACCTGGTGGACTTCGTCGCGGGGCGGGTGCTGGACGCGGCGGGGGTGCCGCACCGGCTGTACCGCCGCTGGGAGGGCGAACTCGGCGGTTCCCGGCCCGTCCGGTGACCGTCGCCCAGGAGCACCAGGCAGTAGCAGCACAGCACCACTCATCACTTCAGGAACTCTGCAGATCTCTCACCGGATCTCTTCACCGGAAGGCTTCGATCGCATGGACGCGGTGGACAGGCAGCTCATTCAGGCCCTGAGGGAGAACGGCCGGGCCTCCTACGCGGAGCTGGGGCGCCTCGTCGGCCTGTCGGGACCGAGCGTCACCGACCGCATCAACCGTCTTGAGGCGGCGGGCGTCATCACGGGTTACCGCGCCACGGTGAACGCCGCCTCGCTCGGCCTCGGAGTGACCGCCCTCATCGGCATCTCGCTCTCCGACGCCGCCGACCACGAGGACGTGGCGCGTCGGCTGAAGGACCTGCCCGAGATCGAGGACTGCTGGTTCATCGCCGGGGACGACTCCTTCATGCTCAAGGCGCGGGCGACGGACGTGGACGGCCTGGAGAAGATCATCCGCCGGCTGTCGGGCACCAAGGGCGTCTCGCGGACCCGCACCACGATCGTGCTGTCGACGAAGTGGGAGAACAGGGTCGGGGACCTGCCGGAAGAGGCGTAGGGCTACGGTTGTCGGAGTCTGTCTCAGAAAGAGGTATCCGCATGGACGTCGGGCTCAAGCGCGAGCTGGAGGACAAGGTCCGCTCCGGTGAGCGGCTGACCCGCGAGGACGGCATCGCGCTGTACGAGTCGGACGACCTGGCCTGGCTGGGCGGTCTCGCGCACGAGGTGCGGACGCGTAAGAACGGCGATGTCGTGCACTTCAACGTCAACCGCCACCTCAACATGACGAACGTGTGCACCGCGTCCTGCGCCTACTGCTCCTTCCAGCGCAAGCCGGGCGAGAAGGACGCGTACACCATGCGCATCGAGGAGGCGGTCAAGCTCGCCCAGGCGATGGAGTCGGAGAACCTCACCGAGCTGCACATCGTCAACGGCCTGCACCCGAACCTGCCCTGGCGCTACTACCCGCGGTCGCTGCGCGAGCTGAAGAGGGCGCTGCCGAACGTGTCGCTGAAGGCGTTCACGGCGACGGAGATCCACCACTTCGAGACGATCTCCGGTCTTTCGGCCTCCGAGATCCTGGACGAGCTGATCGACGCCGGTCTGGAGTCGCTGACCGGTGGCGGCGCGGAGATCTTCGACTGGGAGGTCCGGCAGCACATCGTCGACCACCGGACCCACTGGGAGGACTGGTCGCGCATCCACCGCCTGGCGCACGAGAAGGGTCTGAAGACCCCGTGCACCATGCTGTACGGCCACATCGAGGAGCCCCGCCACCGCGTGGACCACGTGCTGCGCCTGCGTGAGCTCCAGGACGAGACCGGCGGCTTCCAGGTCTTCATCCCGCTGCGCTACCAGCACGACTTCGTGGACCTGAAGGACGGCAAGGTCCGCAACCGTCTCCAGGCCCGCACGCAGATGGCTACGGGCGCGGAGGCCCTGAAGACGTTCGCCGTCTCACGCCTGCTCTTCGACAACGTCCCGCACGTCAAGGTCTTCTGGGTGATGCACGGCGTCCAGACCGCGCAACTGGCCCTCCAGCACGGTGCGGACGACATGGACGGATCGGTCGTCGAGTACAAGATCACGCACGACGCGGACAACTTCGGCACGCCGAACAAGCTGACCCGTGAGGACCTGCTGGAGCTGATCCGCGACGCCGGGTTCCGGCCGGTGGAGCGGAACACGCGGTACGAGATCATCCGGGAGTACGAGGGCCCGGACCCGGCGCGCCGGGAACAGCCGCAGCCGATGAGGGTATGACCCGGCCGGTGGCTCTCGATTTCACGCTCGACCCCGCCATGACCCCTGCCCTCCGCGACGGGATCCTCGACCTCTGGGTCGATGTGACCAACGCCGGGGGAGCCGTGGGGTTCGTGGCGCCGGTCGCCCCGGACGCGATACGCCCCGAGCTGCTGAAGCACCTGGTGGCCATGAGCGAGGGGCGCAGCCGGCTGCTCGTCGGGCGGGACGGGGACGGCCGGGTGGCCGCGACCGCGTTCCTCACCTTCAACACGCACCGCCTGATGACCCACTCGATCTGGCTCTACACGGTCATGGTCCACCCGCGGCACCAGGGCAAGGGCTACGGCCGTGATCTGCTGGCCGTCGCCGCGGACGCGGCCCGCGGCCTGAAGGGCATAGAGGCGATACGGCTCACCTGCCGCGGCGGCCTCGGCCTGGAGCGGTTCTACGGCTCCTGCGGCTACAAGGAGGTCGGCCGGGTTCCCGGGGCGATCCGGGTGGCCCCCGGGGACGACCGAGACGACATCACCATGCTGCTGCCGCTGGGGTGAGCAGGGTCGCGCGCACCCCGCTGCAAGATCGGGCCCCCGGCGTGCTTCACTGGACGGTGCCCTTTGGGAACATTCGGAACGGATCGGAACGGAAGAGTGGATTGAGATGCTCCGATACACGCTGATGCGCCTCGGTATCCTCGCGGGCTGCCTCGTGGTCGTCTGGGGCCTCGTCTACTCGGGTGTCGCCCCGCGCGGCCTCGGCGACTCCAACGGCCTGTGGATCATCCTGCTGGCCCTGGTGATCTCGGCGCCGATCAGCTTCGTGGTGCTGCGCAAGGAGCGGGACCGGGCGTCGGTGCAGATCGTGCAGCGGGTGGACCGTATGAAGGCGAACCTCGAGGCGAACCGCAGCCAGGAGGACGTGGCCGACGACACGGCACGGACGCAGGGGCAGACTTCCTGAAAGCCTGTGTCACAGCGGGCTGACCGTAGTCTTGCCCGCATGGGTTCCGTGAAGAACAAGCGGATGCCGCGGGCCGTGCGCGAGCAGCAGATGCTCGACGCCGCCGTGAAGACCTTCGGGCAGCGTGGCTACATGGCCGCCTCGATGGACGAGATCGCCGAACTCGCCGGTGTGTCCAAGCCGTTGGTGTACCTGTACCTGAACTCCAAGGAATCCCTCTTCAGCGCCTGCATCCGCCGCGAGGCCGCCGCCCTCGTCGAGGCGGTCCGCTCCGGCGTCCGGCCCGGGACCGGCGCCGACCGCCAGCTCTGGGAAGGGCTCCAGGCCTTCTTCACGCACACCGCGCGGAACCCGGACGGCTGGGCCATCCTGCACCTCCAGGCCCGTACGCACGGTGAACCCTTCGCCGCCGAGGTGACCGCGATGCGCGAGGAGATCGTCGCGTTCGTCACCCGGCTCATCGCCGTCGCGGCCCGTGACGGGGGGACCCCCTGCTCGAACGGAGTTGAGAGCTTGGGGGATCACCACGACCCCGACCTGCCAGAACACGAGGTCGCCGGGCTCGCCGAGGCCCTGGTCGGGGCCGCCGAGTCGCTCGCCGCCTGGGCCAACGTCACCCCCGGTGTCTCTGCCCGGCAGGCCGCGTCGACCCTGATGAACTTCGCGTGGGCGGGTCTGGGCAACCTGATGGAAGGGCGGCCCTGGACACCACCGATCACGGTTTCGTAAAGGATCGACTCGGGTTTCGTGTGATTTCCGCGGGGACCGCGTAAGAAATCGGTGCCTGATCGGTTACCGCTTGTCCGGATTGCCTACGGCGATTGCCTGAGCGACTCACAGTTCGGCGGGTCATGAACAGGTCAAGTCTCTTGTGAACAAGGGACTTGAGCGAAACCTGAGGACGGATTCGCCCTGGTCAGCGGAGTCTCGTTCACCTGGATGACAACTGACTCCCCTTTTCTCACTCCCCACTCGGGGGTGCGTCCGCATCCCTGACCGGTTGTTGGAGGGGTGTTGAAGAGACACAACCTGTGGCGGGTGGGGTCGCCACGCAGAGTGAACCGCCTCAGACGGACCGCCCTCGCGGTGGCCGCGGTGCTGGCGGCGGAGGCGGCGCTGGTGTCACTGGGCACGGGGGCGGCCTTCGCGACCGATTCCGGACCGAGGGAGGCGGTCACGGCGTCGAAGCCCAAGTCGGCCGCCTCGTCGGCGGACTCGGTGGCGTCGGCCCTGCTGACGGCCCGGACGCAGAAGCGGAAGATCGAGGTGCTGTCGGCACGCACGACGGACACGACGACGTACGCCCTGCCCACCGGGGAACTGCAGACGGAGACGTACGCCGGACCGGTCCGGGTGAAGCAGGACGGGCGGTGGAGGGACATCGACACCTCGCTGTCCGACACCGGCGCCGATCTCACGCCGGACGCCGCGGCGGCGGACATCGCGGTGTCCGACGGCGGGGACAAGCAGTTGGCGTCGGTGACCAAGGGCAAGGCGTCCTTCGGGCTGGGCTGGGAGGACAAGCTGCCCGCGCCGAAGGTGAAGAGCAGCACCGCGTCCTACGACCTGGGCGGCGGGCAGACCCTGTCGGTCACCGCGCTGGCGCAGGGCTTCTCGGAGAACCTGACACTCAATCAGCAGCCGGAGGGTCCCGCTCAGTACCGCATTCCGCTGGACCTGGACGGACTGAAGCTGTCCCAGGCCCGCTCCGGCCACCTGCTGCTCAAGGACACGAGCGGCAAGCTGGTCGCCGAGGCGCCGGCGCCGATGATGTGGGACTCCAGCAAGGACGCGGCGTCCGGCGAGTCCGCCCACCAGAAGCGGGTCGCGACCAGGATCGAGACCGCGTCCGACGGCTCGCAGACGCTGGTGCTCACCCCGGACAAGCACTTCCTGGCCACCGCGACCTACCCGGTGACCGTCGACCCGACCACCACGCTCGCGGTCACCACCGACACCTGGGTGCAGAACCCGGACTACACCGACTCGCAGATCTCCTCGCAGGAGCTGAAGTCGGGTACGTACGACTCCGGCACGGACGTGGCGCACTCGTACCTGAAGTTCGACGTGTCGGCGTTCAAGGGCAAGCACATCACCGCGGCCACGATGTCGCTGTACAACTACTACTCGGCGACCTGCTCCACCTCCGGCGCCGCCACCCAGGCCCGCCGGATCACCTCCACCTGGTCGTCGACGTCGATCACCTGGGGCTCGCAGCCGTCGACCACCACGACCGGCGCGGCGAACAACACCGGCCACTGGGGCTACTCCTCGTCCTGCCCGGCGAACTGGTCGAACTGGAATCTGCAGAGCATCGTGCAGGCGTGGGCCGACGGCTCCGCCAACTACGGCCTGCAGATCCGCAGCGCGGACGAGACCGACTCCACCACCTGGCGGCGCTTCCGCTCGGCGAACTACACCACCGCCGGGTACGCGCCGAAGCTGGTGGTGACCTACAACTCCTACCCGTCCGTGCCCGGTTCGCTGGCGATCTCCCCCTCGCAGGTCAACGCCTACAACGGCAACCGGTACGTCACCTCCCTCACGCCGAGCCTGTCGGCGAAGGTGACCGACCCGGACGGGTCCAGCACCGAGGCCCAGTTCGAGGTCACGGCGGATCCGGCGTACGCGGACACCACCTACTCGTACACCGGCACGTCCTCGTCGGTGGCCTCCGGCTCGACGGCCAAGCTGACGATCCCGTCCGCCTCGGCCCTCCCGGCGGGCACCCACCTGCGCTACCGGGTCCGCGCCTACGACGGCACCGACTACGGCTCCTGGTCGGGCTACACGACGTTCGTGCTGAACACGGCCGCGCCCGCCGCCCCGACCGTCTCCTGCGCCACGTACGTCGAGAACGGCTGGACGGCCAAGGCGGACTCCGCCGTCTCCTGCACGCTCGACACCTCCTCGTCGGACGGCGCCGGCTACTACTGGGGTCTGGACGACAGCACCCTGCCGAACAAGAAGCTGGACACCACCGACGGCAACGGCGGTGACGCGCTCACCGTCTCCATCGACCCCGCCGGCGGCTGGCACACGCTCTACGCCCGCACGATCGACTCCGGCGGCAACCTCTCCACCGCCACCACCAAGTACTCGTTCGGCGTGGGTGCGGACGGCGCGGCGATCCTCGCCCCGCAGGACGGCGACACCACCGCCCGCCGGCTGACCCTGTCGGCGAAGGGCATGACCTTCTACACCGGGGTCACCTGGCAGTACCGGCGCGGCGAGACCGACAGCTGGCACACCGTGCCCGTGGGTGACGTCACCGCTTCCGGCAACGCCGTGTCCTCCTGGCCGGTCTCCGTCACCGACGGCACCGCGACCAAACTGGTGTGGAACACCGTCAACTCGCTGGCCGAGGACGGTGTGATCCAGCTGCGGGCCGAGTTCACCGACGGCATCAGCACCGGACACTCGCAGACCGTCGACGTCACCCTCGACCGCGACGCCGGCACCGCCCCGAGCGCCGAGGTCGGCCCCGGCACGGTGAACGAACTCACCGGCGACTACACCCTGTCGGCCACCGACGCCTCGGCGTTCATGGCCGACGTGGAGCGCACCTATTCCTCGCGCGCCAACGCCAACGACAGTGAGGGCCAGGCGCAGATCTTCGGCCCCGGATGGACCTCCGCCGTCGCCGTCGACAGCGACTTCACGCAGATCCGCCAGACCTCCGCCACCTCGGTGGAAGTGCTCAGGGCGGACGGCAGCTCGGTCGCCTTCACCGCGACCAGCTCGGGCGGCTGGCAGCCGGAGACCGACGCCGATGGCCTGACCCTGGTGGGCACGCTGTCCGGCACGCGGTTCACGCTCACCGACACCGACGCCAACACCACCGTGTTCGCGAAGGCGGCGCCCGCCACGCCGACCTGGACGCTGTCCTCCTCCGCCACCCCGGTGAGCGACTCGACCGTCACGACCGTCTCGGAGACCGTCACCTCCGGCAGCCAGACCCTGGCCCGCCCGAAGTACGTGATCTCCCCGACGACCGGGGTCGGCGCGACCACCTGCCAGACCGCCCCGTCCACCAAGGGCTGCCGGGTCCTGGAGTTCGTCTATGCCGACACCACCACGGCCACCGGCTCGTCGTTCGGCGACTACGCGGGCCAGGTCAAGGCGATCAAGCTGTGGGCCACCGACCCGGGTGCCTCGGCCGCCACCGCCGAGACCGTCACCGACTACGCGTACGACTCCTCCGGCAGGCTCCGTCAGGTCTGGGACCCGCGCATCAGCCCCGTGCTGAAGACGCAGTACACCTACGACGCCGACGGCCACGTCGCCACCCTCACCAAGCCCGGTGAGCTGCCGTGGACCTTCACCTACGGCAAGGCCGGCTCGGCCCTGACCGCGGGCTCCGGGATGCTGCTCAGCGCCTCCCGCCCGGCCCTGGCCGAGGGCAGCGCGAGCACCACGTCGGGCACGGCGACCACCACGGTCGTCTACGACGTGCCGCTGTCGGGCAGCTCCGCGCCGAACCAGATGGACGCGAACACGGTCGCCACCTGGGCCCAGGAGGAGGCACCGACGGACGCCACCGCCGTCTTCCCGGCGGACAGCGTCCCGTCCTCCAGCACCGGCAGCGACCTCGCGTCGTCCGCTTACGGCCGCGCCACCATCACCTACATCAACGCCGACGGCGAGGAGACCAACTCCGCCACACCCGGCGGCTCCATCACCGCCACCGACCACGACCGGTTCGGCCACGAGGTCAGCAGCCTCACGGCCGCCAACCGCGCGCTGGCGCTGGGCGGCGACGCCGACGAGCTGGCCGAACTCGGCCTGACCGACCTGTCCACCGCGGACCGCGCACGGCAGCTCGCCACCGTCTCGGAGTACTCCACCGACGGCAAGCGGCTCCTGGACCAGTCCGGCCCGCTGCACCGGATCACCCTGAGCGGCGAACTCAAGGGCACCAGCGGCACGTTGGCCGCCGGCAGCGTGGTTCCGGCCCGGACCCACACGTCGTACACCTACGACGAGAACCGGCCCTCCGGTGCGGCGGTCTCGGACCTGGTCACCACCACGGTGACCGGTGCGATGGTGGCCGGCTACTCCTCGGACGCCGACACCACCACCATCACCACCACCTACGACTGGTCGACCGGCCGCCAGCAGGCCACGGTGGGCGGCGCCACCACGGACACGGTGACGTCGTACGACAGCGCCGGCCGGGTGGCTTCGACGCGCACCGCCGGGTCGTCCGGCTCCGACGCGGACACCCTGACCTACACCTACTACACCGCGGACGGCTCGGGCACCTGCGGCGCCCGTCCCGAATGGGCCGGACTGCTCTGCAAGACCGCGCCCGCGGCCGCCATCACCAACGGTGGCAGCAACCCGACCGACGCGGTCACCACCACCTACACCTACGGCCGCTGGGGCCAGACGGCCACCAAGGCCGAGACCGCGAACGGCGTGACCCGCACCACCACTGTCACCACGGACAGCGCGGGCCGCACCGTGAAGAGCGCCATCACCGGCGGCATCGGAACGGCGACCCCCGCCACCACCCTCACCTACGACCAGAACAACGGGCAGATCGCCACCCGGTCCACGGGCAGCCAGACCGTCGCCTACACCTACGACCAGCTCGGCCGACTCCTGACCTACAACGACGGCGCGGGCAACACCACCACCAGGGCCTACGACGTCCTCGACCGGACCGTGAAGGCCACCGACTCGGCGCCCTCCACCGTGACGTACGTCTACGACACGGCGGGCAACCTGAAGAACCTGACCGACTCGGTCGCCGGCACCTTCACGGGCACGTACGACGCCGACGGCATCCTCAAGTCCGAGAGCCTGCCCGGTGGTTACAACCTGGCCATCACCACCGACACGGCCGGCAACCAGACGGACCGGGAGTACACCGCCTCCGACGGCACCGGCGTCGCCGCCGACACGGCCGAGTACTCGGCCACCGGGCAGCAGCTCGGTCACACCCAGACCGACGGCCCGAGCATCGACTCCGCCTACGCCTACGACAGTGCCGGACGCCTCACCCAGGCCACCGACACCAGCGGCACCGGATGCACCAGCCGTGCCTACGGCTTCGACGGCAACAGCAACCGCAGCTCGCTGAAGACGACGTCGGACGACTGCGACAGCAGCACCGCCGACGCCACCACGGCCACCACGTCGTACTCCTACGACTCGGCCGACCGCCTGGTGAACGGCGGCTACGCGTACGACGCCTTCGGCCGCACCACCACCAGCGGCAGCACGGCCCTGTCGTACTACACCAACGACCTGGTCAACTCGGAGACCGTCGGCTCCACCCGCAACACCTGGAGCCTCGACGCCGCCTACCGGCCCGGCGTTCAGATCACCCAGACCCAGGGTTCGGACGGTACCTGGACCGACAGCACGAAGGTCACCAACCACTACGGCTGCGGCTGCGACAGCCCCACGTGGAACGCGACCGGCAGCGGCATCAGCCGCAATGTCCGGGACCTCATGGGCGACCTGGGCGCCACCACGTCGGCGAGCGGGGACGTGGTCCTGCAGCTGACCGACATCCACGGTGACGTCACGGTCCAGCAGCCGCTGGACACCAGCAGGGCCAGCACGGTCCAGCACTACGACGAGTACGGCAACGCGCTGGACACCACCGTCGGCGGTACCTACGGCTGGCTCGGCGGCTACCAGCGCTCGTCCGACACGCTCAGCAGCGTGGTCATGATGGGCGTCCGCCTCTACTCCCCGGCCACCGGTCGCTTCCTCACCACGGACCCGGTCTACGGCGGCAACTCCGACGCATACACCTACCCGGGCGATCCGGTGAACGACCTCGACCTGACCGGGCAGCTGAAGTTCTCGGCGCACTGGTGGGGGGTGCGCATCCGGCTCAACAAGAGCGAGACGAAGCACGCCGAGAACTACGCCTGGTGGGCGCAGAAGGCGGCCACCATCGCCGCGTTCCTCGGAGCGGGCACGAACGCCGTCGCCGACTGGCTCCTGATCGACATCGCCGTGATCGAACGCAAGGCGAAGTGGGCCATCAAGGTCCACCACTGCCTCGAACTGCACTGGCCCTGGGCGTACCCGGGATTCATTCCCCACACCTACTGGGGCAAGAAGAACGGCTGCAAGTAAGCCGGACGAACACTGAGCGGGTGGCGGTCGGGTGCACTCCCGGCCGCCACCCGCCCTGTACACGAGAGGAAGTCATGCTGGTCATCGAAATACTGCAGGTCGTGGTCACCATCGCCGTCCTGGTCCTGGTGACCGAGAAGCAGGTGGTGAGACCCCTCCTGCTCTGCACCGCCGTAGGCTTCGGAACAAGCCAGATCGTCACCGCGCTGGACGGGTCGCCGGCCGACAGTTTCTTCCGGCTCTTCGTCGCCGTGTTCGCCACGCTCGCGGTCGAACGCTGGAAGACGGAACGCGAGGCGCCGACCTGGGCCGCCGGCGGTCTCGCGCTGGTCTGCGGCCTCGTCCTGGGCTGGGTGGCCTGACGCCCTACGCGGTGAGCGGGCGCACCTCTCCCTGGACGTGCACCTGGTCACCACCGCGCAGCTCGAAGCGTTCCCCGTCCGCCGCGTACGTCACCGTCCCCGGCAGCAGCACCGGCGCCCTGAACCGCGCCGTCACCGTGGTGCGCTGGGGCGTGCCGTGCGCGGCCAGGCAGCGGGCCACCGTCCACATGCCGTGCGCGATGGGTCGCTTGAAGCCGAACAGGCGGGCGGTGAGCGGGTGGACGTGGATGGGATTGCGGTCGCCGGAGACGGCGGCGTAGCGGCGGCCGACGTCCCCGGCCAGGTGCCACTCGGCGACCGCGGGCAGCGCCGCGGGGCCGTCCCCGGCCGGTCCGGCCGGGTGCGTGGTGCGGTGCCGGGCCAGATACGTGCTCGTCGACTCCCATACGACGTCCCCGCCGACCCGCACCTCGGTCACCACCGAGGCCTCGGTGCCGCGCCGGTGTGACGCCAGTTCGCCGATGTACACGGCGAGTTCGTACTCCCCGGTGGCCGGCATCGGCCCGTACCGGGTGATCTCGATCGAGGTGTGGACGAGGCCGAGCAGCGGCAGCGGGAAGCCCCGGCCGCTCATCAGCCGCATGGCCAGCGGGAAGCCCGGCACGTGCGGATAGGTCAACGGCAGTGCGTCGTCGCCGGTCGCGAATCCGCACACGCGCTCGTACGCCGCGAGCCGTGCGAGGTCGATGCGCACGGCGGGCAGGACGAGCCGGTCGCGGGGGAAGCCGGCGTCCGGACGGGGGCGTTTGAAGGGGGACAGCAGGGCGCCGCGGGCCAGGAGCGGCGCGAGTGCGGGGGGCCGGGCGAGGACGACGGACATCACGCCCCCAGCAGGCTCTGGCCGCAGACGCGAACGACCTGCCCGTTGACCGCGCCCGACGCCGGGTGCGCGAGCCAGGCCGTGGTCTCGGCGACGTCTGCGGGAAGACCGCCCTGCGCGAGGGAGTTCGTCCGGCGCCCCGCCTCACGGATGAACAGCGGGATCGCGGCCGTCGTCCTCACCTCGACGAACCCCGGGCGGTGGGTCGGGAAGCGGCCGGGCGCGGTGCCGGCGAAGCGCGGATAACGGTCGGTCGTCATGGCAGCTCCTTGCTCGCCCCAATGCTTACTCCCGAGTAATGTTACCTGCGGTAGGGCTATGTCACCGGTGACCTGACGGCACCTCAAACCCGTGGGGTGAGGCCTGCACAGGCCCGTCCCCGGACCATCCCCGAACCCGCACAGAGTCCCCACGCCGGCGCCGTACGATCACGGTCCTAACCGGCGGTAACAGCGAGCCGCTGCCGCAGGTGAACATATCGGTGCGCACCGCGCGTACCTGTGCAGCACAGCAGTGTGTAGCTGCAGGCCCCAGGAGCTGCCCATGCCCATCTCGTACTCGTCCGCGCCCGTGCCCGCCGCCCCCGTCGACCTCGACCACGACGGCCGTCCGGTGCTCGTGGAGCCGGAGACCCGGCGGCTGAACGGGGAGGTCCGGGAGGCCTACGTGGCGCCGCTGGTGCCGCCGGTGACCCACGGCTCGCTCGCCGACCTGCCGTTCGAGAACGCGGGCGAGGCGCCCGGCCACCGGGTGCTCAGCCGCCGGGACGCGGACGGCGGCTGGAGGGATGTGACGGCGGCCCAGTTCGCCGACCAGGTGCTCGCCCTGGCGAAGGGGCTGATCTTCGAGGGCCTGATGCCGGGCGACCGGATCGCGATCATGGCGCGCACGACCTACGAGTGGACGCTGCTCGACTTCGCGGCCTGGGCGGCCGGCCTGGTCACGGTCCCCGTCTACCCCACCTCCTCGGTGTTCCAGACCCGCTGGATCCTCCAGGACTCCGGCGCGGTGGCCCTGATCACGGAGACGGTCGGCCAGGCTGCGGCCATCGGCCCGGAACGCCACCGCCTGCCCGACCTGCGCCACGCCTGGGTGATCGAGAAGGGGCACGTGGAGCGGCTGGCCGAGCTGGGCGCGGCGGTCCCCGACCAGGAGGTGACGGTCCGCCGGGGCGTGCTCGGCCCGGACACCCTCGCCACCCTCGTCTACACCTCGGGCACGACCGGACGCCCCAAGGGGTGTGCGCTGACCCACGGCAACTTCCTGGCGGAGGTGGACAACGCCACCCGGCTCCTCCACCCGGTCTTCCACGCCAGGACGGGCGAGGAGCCGTCGACGCTGCTGTTCCTGCCGCTGTCGCACGTCTTCGGCCGTATGGTCGCGGTCGCCTGCATCCGCGCACGGGTACGGCTCGGGCACGCGCCCAGTCTGAAGGCGGAGGACCTGCTGGCCGACCTGGCGAGCTTCCGGCCCACCTTCCTGCTGGTCATCCCGTACATGCTGGAGAAGGTCTTCAACAACGCCCGGGCGGCGGCCGAGCGCGGCGGCCGGGGAGCGCTGTTCGACCGCGCGACGTCGGTGGCCCGCCGCTACGGCGAGGCGCTGGAGGCCCGGCAGCACGGCACCGGCTCCGGCCCGAGCCGCGCCCTGAAGGCGGCACGCGCCTTCTACGACCCGCTCGTCTACCGCCGCATCCGCGGCGCCCTGGGCGGCCGCCTCCGCCACGTCATCAGCGGCGGCTCCCCGCTGGGCACCCGCCTCGCAGCCTTCTACGCGGGCGCCGGCATCGAGATCTTCGAGGGCTACGGCCTGACGGAGTCGACCGGCGCGGCCACCGTCACGCCCCCGCTCAAGCCCCGGCTGGGCACGGTGGGCTGGCCGCTGCCCGGCACCCGGGTGCGGATCGCGGCGGACGGAGAGGTGCTGCTGTCCGGCGGGCAGGTCTTCCGCGGCTACTGGGACCCGCACGCGGGCGGCGTGCTCCCGGCGACCCCCGACGGCTGGTTCCCGACGGGCGACATCGGCCGCCTGGACGACGAGGGCTACCTCACGATCACGGGCCGGAAGAAGGAGATCCTGATCACCGCGGGCGGCAAGAACGTGGCGCCCGCGCCGCTGGAGAACTGGCTGCGCTCCCACCCCCTGATCTCGCAGTGCCTGGTCATCGGCGACGGCCGCCCCTATGTCTCCGCCCTCCTCACGCTCGATGTGGACGGCATCACCCACTGGCGCCGGATGAACGGCAAGCACCCCGTCCCGCCGGAGCTGCTGGTGGGTGACGAGGAACTCGACGCGGTCCTGCAGCGCGCGGTGGACGAGGCCAACAAACTCGTCTCCCGGCCCGAGTCGATCCGCCGTTTCGCGGTCCTGCCCGTGGACTTCACCGAGGAGGCCGGACATCTGACGCCGTCGATGAAGCTGCGCCGCGAGGCGATCATGCGGGACTTCGCCCGGGAGGTGGAGGAGCTGTACGCGCCGTAGGGCCCGTACGGCACACGTCCGCCACAGAAGGCTTCACCCGATCGCAATCGAGCACTAGCCCACATGGCCGCAGGGGCGGCCGTGCTGGCGGCGGTCCGCAGTTCCCCGTGCTTCCATCGGGTCGAGGAGGCGTCGAGGAGGCGGACATGATGGCTGAGGACCCACAGCAGGACACCCACGGCCGAGCGGTTGCGCCCAGGCGGCGCTTGCTGGCCGCGGCAGCCGCCCTGGCGCCGGCGCTGGCCGTCGCGCGTCAGGCACCGGCCCGTGCCCTGTCCGGCGCGGCGGACCACGGACACGGTGACGCGCCGGTCCTGCCGGTGCGCACCACCCTGTCCGACTGGACGGACGTGGCCAAGGAGCTGGGCCGGGGCGGTGACATGAAGCGCAACCTGATGTACCACACGGGCCTGCCGCGCCACGATCTGTCGGTGATCTCCAAGGGGATCCTCGTCAAACCGGAACTCGCGCTGGGCTCCCACGTGTCCTTCGTCCGCTATGCCGACGGCAGCACGATGACGATGGGCGACCTGGTCGTCACCGAGCAGGAGCTGCAGCCGTTCCTCGACGTCCTGTACCAAAAGGGTCTCGCGGTGACCGCGATCCACAAGCACCTGCTCTCCCACATGCCGCACGTCTGGTGGGTGCACGTCCACGCTCACGGCAACGACCCGGTGGCCGTCGCCCGCGGTCTGCGCGCGGCGTTCGACCGCACCGGCACCCCGCGCCCGCAGCGTCCCGCCAAGTCGAGCCACACCCTGGACACCGCGGCCATCGACGCCGCGCTGGGCGTCAAGGGCACGTACGACGACGGGATCTACAAGAGCCTCTTCATCCGCAGGGAGACCATCGTCGAGGGCGGCATGGTGCTTCCTCCGGGTCTGGGGTCGACCACCGCGTTCAACTGGCAGCCGCTGGGCGCCGGGCGAGTGGCGCTCAGCGGCGACCTGGCGATGGTCGCCGGGGAGGTCCAGGACGTCCTCGCGGCACTGAGACGTGCCCGGATGGAACTCGTCGAGCTGCACAACCACGGCCTGAGGGACGAGCCCCGCCTGTTCTTCACCCACTTCTGGGCCGTCGGGAACGCCGTCACGCTGGCCCGGGGCCTGCGCGCCGCCGTGGACGCCACCAACGCGGCACCGGCCTCGGCCGGCTGAAGAGACGTCGTCCCGGCGCCCCCGGTGCGGCCAGGAGCCAACAGAGCACGTGGAAGAGGGAGAACCCCGCGATGACCCAGAGCACCGAACCCACGATGTGCCCGTTCGACTTCAGCGAGGGTCTGGAGTTCGATCCCGCGCTCGCGGAGCTGATGGCCCGCGATTCCATCACCCGTATCCGGCTGCCGTACGGCGACGGCGCCGCCTGGCTGATCAGCGACTTCGAGGGCGTACGGCAGGTGACCACCGACCAGCGGTTCAGCCGGGCGGCGATCATGGGGCACGACTATCCGCGCCTGACCCCGGAGCCCATCGTCTCCCCGGAGTCCATCAACGTGATGGACCCGCCGCACAGCAGCCGCCTGCGCCGCCTGGCGTCCCAGGGCTTCGCCCGGGGGCACGTGGAGCGGATGCGGCAGCAGATCGTCCGGCTGGCCGACACCCTGCTGGAGGAGATGGCGGAGCAGGGTCCGCCCGCGGACCTCGTCCAGCACCTGTCCAACCGGCTCCCACAGCAGACCATCTACGACGTCCTCGGCATCCCCCGCGAGGACTGGGCGCGGATGCAGGAGTACGCACACCAGTTGCTGGAGACCGGGCCGGACAGCCGCGAGACCGCCGCGAACGCCAAGGCCGCGCTGCGCTCCTACTTCCTGGAGCAGGTCGAACAGCGGCGGCGCACCCCCGGGAACGATCTGATCGGCGCGCTGGCCGCGGCCAAGGACGGCGACGACGCCCTCGACGACGAGGAACTGGCGGTCATGGCGCTGACGCTCGTGCTCAGCGGGCAGGACACCGCCACCTGCCAGATCAGCGACATCTGCTACCTGCTGCTGACGCGGCCCGAGCTGATGGAGCACCTGAGGAGCCGGCCGGAGTCCCTGACCGACGTCATCAACGAGCTGCTCCGCTACATCCCGTTCCGCAAGGGGGTCGGCATCCCCCGGGTGGCGCTGGAGGACGTCGAGATGGACGGCGTACGGATCCGCAAGGGCGACTTCGTGCATGTGTCGTATCTGACGGCGAACCGCGACCCGAAGCGCTACCCCGACCCGGACGTCATCGACCCGGAGCGGCCGCCCATGCCCCATATGACGTTCGGCTGGGGCGGCCACCGCTGCATCGCCGTACCGCTGGCGATGGCGGAGCTGGAGGTGGCCATCGGGCGCCTGGTCGAACGGTTCCCGACGCTGCGCCTCGCCGTGCCGGCGGAGGAGATCCGCTGGGACACCGAAACGATCCGCCGCTTTCCGCTGGAGCTGCCGGTGACCTGGTGAGGCGCGGCCGGGCGGTCAGGCCACCCCGGCCGCCCGCAACAGCGCCGTCGTGGCCGCCGCGCCCAGCACGACGACCACGAACGGCGCCCGCCGCCACGCCAGGCCCACCGCCACCAGGACCCCCGCCGGGCGCGCCCACCCGGCGAAGCCGTCCGACTCGGTGAGCGCGCCCGTCGCCAGCAGCGCGACCAGCAGCACCACAGCACCCGCCGACAGCAACCGCTGGATGCGGTCGGGCAGTTCGACACGGCCGTGCAGCAACGGACCCGCCAGCCGGAAGGCGTACGTCCCCACGGCCAGCGCCACGATCGCGGCGAACGTCGCCCTCATGCCCGCCTCCCCGAGCCCTGTCGGCCCAGCGCCAGCAGCCCTGCCAGTGCCAGCAGCACCGGCAGCCCCGCCGGCACGAACGGCGTCACCGCGAGGGCCACCGCGCCGCCGGCCAGCGCCGCCCGCCGTACGCCCGCGTCGTCCCGTACGGAGGGGAGGACCAGCGCCGCCAGCACGGCGGGGAAGGCGGCGTCCAGCCCGAAGGTGTCGGTGTCGCCGAGCGCGCTCCCGGCGAGGGCCCCGCCGAGCACGCTCAGGTTCCACACCACGTACATCCCGGTCCCGGAGATCCAGAACGCCGCGCGGCGCCGGGCCGGGTCCCGCTGGGCGAGGGTGAAGGCCGCCGTCTCGTCGGTCACCAGATGAGCGCCCAGGAACCGCGTCGCGCGCCCCCGGCCCCCCAGGACGTCCGCCACCGCGAGGCTGAACGCCGCAGTGCGGGTGTTCAGCAGCAGGCCAGTCGCCGCCGCGGCCACGGGACCGCCCCCGGCGAGCAGGATCCCCACCGCGCTGAACTGAGCGGAGCCCGCGTACACCACCAGCGACATCACCACCGGCACCCACATCGGCAGCCCGCCCGCGACCGCGATCGCCCCGAACGAGACGCCGACCACCCCGCTGGCGAGGCAGACCAGGGAGATGTCCCGGAGCAGGGCCCGGTCCACGGTGGTCGGTAGGGGGAGAACATCGGGTGTTCGGAACAGCGAACGCATGTTTCCTACAATGGACAACAGTCTTTCTGTCCGTCAAGACGAACGAACGTACCGACGGAGCGAACGCCGATGACCTACGACACCGCCGCCCCACCGCCCCGACTCCCGCTGGACTGGATCGCCGCCGCCCTGCGCCGTGAGCGCACGCGTGCCGGGCTCTCCCTCTCCGAGCTGGCCAAGCGCGCAGGCATCGCCAAGTCCACGCTGTCCCAGTTGGAGGCGGCGGGCGGCAATCCCAGCGTGGAGACCCTGTGGGCGCTGGGGGTCGCCCTCGGCGTGCCGTTCAGCGCGCTGGTCGAACCGCCGGCCACGGCCGTTCAGGTGATCCGCGCGGGTCAGGGGCCGACCGTGCACTCGGAGCAGGCCGGATACGCGGCGACCCTGCTGTCCGCGAGCCCGCCCGGAGCGCGCCGGGATCTCTATCACATCCGGCTGGAACCGGGGGCCGCACGCGTGTCGGAACCCCATATTTCGGGCAGCGTGGAGCACTTGGTCGTGAGTGAGGGGCGGGTTCTGGCCGGGCCGCGCGGCGAGGAGGTGGAGCTGGGCCCCGGGGACTACATGGCGTTCCGCGGTGACGTCGCCCATTCGTACGAGGCGCTGGCACCCGGGAGCGCCTTCGTGCTCGTCATGCAGCACTTGTGAGCGCGCCCCGGCCCTCGCGGGGAAGACGGGCGCATCCCGGAGAATTCGCGAAGAATTCACCGAAAGGCAGGAGCCCCGCCGCCGAATGGCGGGGGGCTCCTTGGGTACTGCTCTCAGTTCTGGATCAGGGACTTCAGCGATCTCAGATCGCGGTGACGTTCTCCGCCTGCGGGCCCTTCGGGCCCTGCGTCACGTCGAAGGAGACCTGCTGGTTCTCCTCGAGGGAACGGAAGCCGTTCGCGTTGATCGCGGAGTAGTGGACGAAGACGTCCGGGCCGCCGCCTTCCTGGGCGATGAAGCCAAAGCCCTTTTCGGCGTTGAACCACTTCACGGTTCCGGTAGCCATAAGCCCTCCTTGGGCCCAAAGGGTTGCCCTGCTCCAGAACTGCAAGTGTGAAAACGGAACCGCTGCACAACTGCATATGTCTGAAAACGACGAGAGCCCGCGGTCACATGCTCCGCAGGCTCTGTACTGCAAGGAAACCAAACTGCAACTTGCTGTGAGCTTAGCACGCAGGCAGGGAAAAGCAATAGAGGTCAAGATCACGTCACCCGTACGTTTGAATGCTCCGGGGGCCCTTGACAGCGGGGGTCGGAGACGGCTGCGCCCGGGGCGGGGGCTAGTCTCGCGATGTGGACAATTCTCGCACCCGGCCGCGCGTCGGCCACATCCAGTTCCTCAACTGCCTGCCCCTGTACTGGGGGCTCGCGAGAACCGGCACCCTCCTCGACTTCGAGCTGACCAAGGACACACCCGAGAAGCTCAGCGAGCAGCTCGTGCGGGGCGACCTCGACATCGGTCCGATCACCCTGGTCGAGTTCCTCAAGAACGCCGACGACCTGGTCGCCTTCCCCGACATCGCGGTCGGCTGCGACGGTCCGGTGATGTCGTGCGTGATCGTCTCCCAGGTCCCGCTGGACCGGCTGGACGGCGCCCGGGTCGCCCTCGGCTCCACTTCGCGGACCTCCGTGCGCCTCGCCCAGTTGCTGCTCGCCGAGCGGTACGGAGTGGCCCCGGACTACTACACCTGCCCGCCCGACCTCAGCCTGATGATGCAGGAGGCCGAGGCCGCCGTGCTGATTGGCGACGCCGCCCTGCGCGCCAACCTCATCGACGGACCGCGCTTCGGCCTCGACGTCCACGACCTCGGCACGCTGTGGAAGGAGTGGACGGGCCTGCCGTTCGTCTTCGCGGTGTGGGCGGCCCGGCGCGACTACCTGGAGCGGGAGCCCTTCATCACCGGCACGGTCCACGAGGCCTTCCTCGCCTCCCGCAACCTGTCCCTGGAGGAGGTCGGCAAGGTCGCGGAGCAGGCGGCGCGCTGGGAGGCCTTCGACGAGGACGTCCTGGAGCGGTACTTCACGACGCTCGACTTCAGCTTCGGGGGCCCACAGCTGGAGGCCGTGGCCGAGTTCGCCCGACGGGTCGGCCCGACGACCGGTTTCCCGGCGGACGTGAGGGTGAAGCTGCTCGAACGGTAGGGGAGTCGTCCGCTCCGTCCCTACGCTGTCCGGGTGGATCTGGACCTCTGGGCGGCCGTCGGTGCCGCGGTGTGGGGTGCGGCGGCCGGCGCGCTGGTGCCCCGGGCCGCGTACCGGCTGTCCGTCGAGCCCGGGCAGCCGTGGCGGGACCGGTGCCCGGACGGGCATCCGATCGGCGGATGGGTCGGACGGGCGCGGTGTGCGCACGGGCGGGCGTACGGTCCCGGGACCGTGCTCGTGGGTGCGGTCACCGCGCTGGTGTGCGCGGTGCTCGCGCTCGCCACCGGCACGCGTCCGGAGCTGGCCGTGTGGCTGCTGCTCGCCCCTGTCGGCGTCCTGTTGACCCTCGTGGACTTCCGGGTGCAGCGCCTGCCGGACGTCCTGACCCTGCCGCTGGCCGGCGGCGCCCCCGCACTGCTGGGGCTGGCAGCGCTGGCGCCCGAGCACGCGGGACGGTGGCGCACCGCACTGCTCGGCGCGCTCGTGCTGGGCGGCGCCTACTTCCTGCTGTTCCTCCTCAACCCGCACGGCCTCGGCTTCGGGGACGTCAAGCTGGCGCCCGGGCTCGGGGCGGTGCTCGGCTGGTACGGCTGGGGCACCGTGGTGCTCGGGGCCTTCGCCGGGTTCCTGTTCGGGGGGCTGTACGGGCTCGGGCTCGTCCTCGCCCGGCGCGCCGGACGGCGTACGACGATCCCGTTCGGGCCGTTCCTCATCGCGGGCGCGTTCGTCGGGCTGCTCATCGGCGCGTACGCGGCCTGACGTCGGGCCCGTAAAGGCGCTGGCGTAGGCTGGTTCGGTCCGTTCACGACCCTTACGTGTCCGTCCATCCCCCGCCGAAAGGGAGCCCGGTGACCGAGAAGGCCGACCTCACGTCCATTGATGTCACAGCCGTGCTCGACCGTGCCGCCGACGGTGGGCGGATCACCCCCGAGGAAGCGCTCGTCCTCTACCGCGAGGCGCCGCTGCACGCGCTGGGCGCCGCCGCCGACGCCGTGCGCCGCCGCAAGTACGCCGGGATCGAGCACATCGCGACGTACATCATCGAGCGCAACATCAACTACACGAACGTGTGCGTGACGGCGTGCAAGTTCTGCGCCTTCTACGCGGCCCCCAAGGACACCGAGAAGGGCTGGACGCGCGACCTCGACGACATCCTGCGCCGCTGCGCCGAGACCGTCGAACTCGGCGGCACCCAGATCATGTTCCAGGGCGGCCACCACCCCGACTACGGCGTCGAGTACTACGAGCGGCACTTCCGCGCCATCAAGGAGGCGTTCCCCCAGCTGGTCATCCACAGCCTGGGGGCGTCCGAGGTGGAGCACATGGCCCGTATCTCGGGCGTGTCCGTGGAGGAGGCCATCTCCCGCATCCACGCCGCCGGGCTCGACTCCTTCGCCGGCGCCGGTGCCGAACTGCTGCCCGAGCGGCCGCGCAAGGCGATCGCGCCACTGAAGGAGAGCGGCGAGCGCTGGCTGGAGATCATGGAGACCGCGCACCGGCTGGGCGTGGAGTCCACCTCGACCATGCTGATGGGCACGGGCGAGACCAACGCCGAGCGCATCGAGCACCTGCGGATGATCCGGGACGTGCAGGACCGCACGGGCGGCTTCCGGGCGTTCATCCCGTACACCTACCAGCCCGAGAACAACCACCTGAAGGGCCGCACCCAGGCGACCGTCTTCGAGTACCTGCGGATGATCGCGGTCGCCCGCCTCTTCCTCGACAACGTCCGGCACATCCAGGGCTCCTGGCTGACCACCGGCAAGGACGTCGGCCAGCTGACCCTGCACTACGGCGCCGACGACCTGGGCTCGATCATGCTGGAGGAGAACGTCGTCTCCTCGGCGGGCGCCAAGCACCGCTCCAACCGGATGGAGATCATCGACCTGATCCGGAAGGCGGGGCGCGTCCCGGCCCAGCGGTCGACGACGTACGAGCACCTCGTGGTCCACGACGACCCGGCCGACGACCCGGTCGACGACCGCGTGATGTCCCACATCTCCTCCACGGCCATCGAGGGCGGCACGGCCCACCCGGAGTTGAAGCTCCTGACGTCCAACTAGGGCGGGCATGCTGACGATTCACGCCGCGGACGAGCTCCGGGTCGCCTGGGACGCCGAACCCGTCAAGGACGGAGCCGTCGCCGTCGAGGGCACCCGCATCGCCGCGGTGGGGACCCTCTGCGCGCTCCAGAAGCTGTTCCCGGGCGCCCGCGTACGCCGCTGGCCCGGCACCCTCGGCCCCGCGCTCGTGCACCAGGGCCCGCTGCCGCAGGCACCCACGCCGCGCGAACGCGTCCACGCGGTGCTGAAGCTGGGCGCGGCGGCCGTCCTGGAGGAGCACGCGGGCACGCCCGAACTGCGGGCCGCCGCCGAGCGCAACGACGTCCTGGTCCTCCCGGCCGCCCGCGCGCGAGCCCCGCTCGGCGAGGCCGGTCGCGCCGACCTCGCCGTCTTCGACGAGACCGGCGCCTGCCTGGCCACGGTCTGCGCGGGCCGTCTGGTGCACCGCAGGCGCTGAGTGAGCCGGTCCAAGACGCGCCCTGCCGTGGGCACCGGCCGGGCGCGGTCGGCTCAGGCCCTCCTGACACAATGGCCCCGTGACCCGCGCATCCCTGGACAAGCAGCCGCACGAAGTCGCCTCGATGTTCGACGACGTGGCGGAACGGTACGACCTGACCAACGACGTGCTGTCACTCGGGCAGGCGCGGCTGTGGCGCAAGGAGGTCGCGAAGGCGGTCGACGCGCGGCCCGCACAGAAGGTGCTGGACCTCGCGGCGGGTACGGCGACCTCGTCGCTCCCCTTCACGCGGACCGGTGCGTACGTCGTCCCGTGCGACTTCTCGCTCGGGATGCTCCAGGTCGGCAAGAAGCGGCACCCCTGGATGCCTTTCACCGCGGGCGACGCGACGAAACTGCCGTTCAAGGACGACACCTTCGACGCCGTCACCATCTCCTTCGGGCTGCGCAACGTGCAGGACACGGACGCGGCGCTGCGCGAGCTGTACCGGGTGACCAAGCCCGGCGGGCGGGTCGTGATCTGCGAGTTCTCGCATCCCACGTGGGCGCCGTTCCGTACGGTCTACACCGAGTACCTGATGCGCGCGCTGCCGCCGGTGGCCCGCGCGGTGTCGTCCAGCCCCGACGCGTACGTCTACCTCGCCGAGTCCATCCGCGCCTGGCCCGACCAGCCGGCCCTCGCCGAGCGGCTGCGCAAGGCGGGCTGGTCCCAGGTGGCGTGGCGGAACCTCACCGGCGGGATCGTGGCCCTGCACCGGGGCTTCAAGCAGGACTGACCGCGTACGGGTCGCCCGGCTCGTCCAGCTCGCGTTGCATTCCGCCCCTGGGCGGTGGCGGCACGCGCGGTTCGCGCACGCCCGCTCCTCCGCCGCCCTCGCCCTCGCCGAGGTCGAACCAGACGGTGACGACGGCACCGCGCGGCACCTCGGCGCCCGGCTGCGGGTACTGCCGTACGACGTAGTCGACGACGGTGTGGTGGAAGTCGGGCCGGTCGGGTGCGGCGAGCAGGACGCCCTGCCGCTTGGCGGCCTCGCGCGCGTCCATCGCCATCAGGCCGATCAGCCGCGGCACGCGCACTTCGGGTGTTTCGGGTGGTATAGGCACAGATGTCACCCCCAGCGGTACTGGAAGGGTAACCGGCCGGGGGTGCCACCCGAAAGCGCCAGGTGTCTTTCTGTGACAGTCGATCACACTCGGTCACAGATCGAGGCGGTAGCACTGGCCCTGCCGCTGCGACACGGGCGTCGTGAAGGTCTCCGCGAGGCGCATCCCCAGCCGCTGTGCGACCGCGATGGACCGCGTGTTGCGGGAGTCGACCATGGCGACCACGCTGCTCACGCCCGCCGCACGTACGCGCTCCAAGGTCATCCGGGCGGCCGCCGTCACATACCCCTTGCCCCAGTGCGCCCGCCCGAGCCGCCAGCCGATCTCGATCTCCCCCTTCGGGCCCCACTCGCGCGGCCACGGCTGAGCGCCCGTGAAGCCGATGACCTCCCCGGACCCGTCGAGCATGCTCCACAGACAGAAGCCGTACTCGGCGTCGTGTCGGCGCTGGCGGGCCGTGAGCTCCTCGTAGACGGACAGCTCGGCGGCCTTGCCGCCGTGGAACTCCATGACCTCGGGGTCGGCGAACACCCGGTGCCAGGCGAAGGCGTCCTCGTCGGTGGGGACGCGCAGCCGTACGTCGGGGAGAGCTCGGTTCATCGGGGCAGCCCTTCAGCCGGGAGGTCGTTGACGCTGAATAGACTGCCCATGTCCAGTGCCCGTCAGCACGCTGTTTCGGCCGCGGTTTCCCCGTGGCCTTCTCGCTGTCTGCCGCAGGCGCTGGTGTTGTCGTCGTCGAGCCTTGGGGAGAACCCGCCGTGACCGAGCCCCAGCCCCTTACCGAACACACCGCCGATGTGATCGTCGTCGGGGCCGGGCCAGCCGGTTCCACCACCGCGTACTACCTCGCGAAGGCGGGCCTGGACGTCCTGCTGCTGGAGAAGACCGCGTTCCCGCGCGAGAAGGTGTGCGGTGACGGCCTGACGCCGCGTGCCACCAAGCAGCTCGTCGCGATGGGCATCGACATCTCCGAAGAGGCCGGCTGGCTGCGCAACAAGGGTTTGCGCATCATCGGAGGCGGGGTGCGGCTCCAGCTCGACTGGCCGGATCTCGCCTCCTACCCGGACTACGGACTGGTCCGCAAGCGCGACGACTTCGACGAGCAGCTGGCCCGGCAGGCGCAGAAGGCGGGCGCGCGGCTGTACGAGCGCTGCAATGTGGGCGCCCCGATCGTCGACGACCGCACCGGCCGTATCACCGGTGTGCACGCCAAACTGGGCGACGAGAAGCGCGAGGTCACCTTCCACGCGCCGCTCGTGGTGGCGGCGGACGGCAATTCCTCGCGGCTGTCGCTGGGGATGGGCCTGCACCGCCGCGAGGACCGCCCCATGGGCGTCGCGGTCCGTACGTACTTCACGTCCCCGCGCCACGACGACGACTACCTGGAGTCCTGGCTGGAGCTGTGGGACCGGCGCGGCGGCCAGGAGCGGCTGCTGCCCGGCTACGGCTGGATCTTCGGCATGGGCGACGGGACGAGCAATGTCGGCCTGGGCGTGCTGAACACCTCGGAGTCCTTCAAGGAGCTGGACTGGCGCGAGGTGCTCAAGGCCTGGTGCGCCTCGATGCCCGAGGACTGGGGCTACACCCCCGAGAACATGACCGGCCCGATCCGCGGCGCCGCCCTCCCCATGGCCTTCAACCGCCAGCCGCACTACACCAAGGGCCTGTTGCTCGTCGGCGACGCGGGCGGCCTGGTGAACCCCTTCAACGGCGAGGGCATCGCCTACGCCATGGAGTCCGGCCACATCGCGGCCGACGTCATCGTCCAGGCCCTGGCCCGCGCGACCCCCGGCCAGCGCGAACTCGCGCTGCACAACTATCCGAAGATCCTGAAGGACACCTACGGCGGCTACTACACGCTGGGCCGTGCCTTCGTGAAGCTGATCGGCAACCCGAAGGTGATGAAGATCGCGACCCAGCGCGGCCTCACGCACCCCGTGCTCATGAAGTTCACCCTGAAGATGCTCGCCAACCTCACCGACCCCACGGGCGGCGACGCGATGGACCGCATCATCAACGGGCTGAGCAAGGTGGCTCCGCGTTCCTGATCGTGAAGCGGCCCCCTTTCCACCTCCCGCAAGGGCGTGGAAAGGGGCCGCGGTCACCCGTGACGCGGGGCGCGCTTGTGGGCACACCGCTCCCACTGACAGCCCCCTCTCACCGGCACAGGGCAAGAGCGAGGGCCGCGCCGCATCCAGGTGGCGCCGAAGGCTGTGATAAGCCGCTCAGCCCTCTACGTTGGCGGCCCGGTGTGCGAGCACCTCGTGGCGCCGGGCCGCCACCTGCCGCAGGGCGTCCTTCCGGTCCCGGGCGGGGTCGACGGGCCTGCCCTGGACGAAGACGCCGGGCATCGCTGTGTCTCCCCTGTTGTGAGGATGCTGTGGCGGCGGGAAATCGGGCTTCCGGCCTCCGGAGTCCCTCCCTACCCTCCGGGACTCATGACGACAGAACACGCGCAGCAGCCGCAGGAGAGCACCGGCCACACCCGCAGACGGTTCCTCGCGGGCGCCGGGGGAGTGGCGAGCGCGCTCGCCTTACGGCCGAGCGGCAGCGCCCGTGCAGCCACCCGCAAGCACGTCGCCGTGCTGGGCGGCGGTGTCTCGGGCCTCAGCGCCGCCCAGGAACTCGCCGAGCGCGGCTACGCCGTCACCGTCTACGAGTACTACGACGTCCTCGGCGGCAAGGCCCGCTCCATGGACGTGCCCGGCACGGGGAGCGGTGGCCGGAGGCCCCTGCCCGGCGAGCACGGCTTCCGCTTCTTCCCCGGTTTCTACCGGAACCTGCCGGACACCATGCGCCGCATCCCCTTCCCCGGCAACGCGAACGGCGTCCACGACAACCTGCGCAGTGGCACCGAGGAGTTGTTCGCCCGCAGTTCCGGCCGCCCCGACCTGCACTTCCCCCTGCGCCGGGTCACCACCCCGCCGGCCCCCGGCGACCTCACCCCGTCCTGGCTCCGCGACCAGATCCTGTCCGTACTGGACCTGGGCACCCACCTCCCCGCCCATGAGGCCGCCTACTTCGCCGACCGCCTCCTGGTCCACCTCACCAGCTGCGACGCCCGCCGCGAGGACCAGTGGGAGAAGACGTCCTGGTGGCAGTTCATCCGGGCCGGGGAGATGAGCGCGGAGTACCAGACCCTCCTCGGCATCGGCCAGACCCGCAACCTCGTCGCCACGCGTGCGGAGGTGGCCTCCACGCGCACGGTCGGCCGCGTCATCATCGAGGCCCTCATCCTCTGGGGCCTGCTCGGACGCGGCCTGGACGGCGACGCCGACATCGACCGCGTCCTCAACGCCCCGACCAGCGAGGCCTGGATCGACCCCTGGGCCGCACACCTGCGCTCCCTCGGCGTCGAGTTCGTGCTCGGCACCGAGGTCCGTGAGGTGGGTTACGCGGGCGGGCGCGTCACCGGTGTGAGGGTCGCCGCGCGCGACGGCGGCGACGAGCGCACCGTCACCGCCGACCACTACGTCTCCGCCATGCCCGTCGAGCACGCCCGCCGCACCTGGGGTGCCGCGCTGCGCGCCGCCGACCCGCGGCTCGCCCGGTGCGACGCGCTCAAGACGGACTGGATGACCGGGGTGCAGTTCTATCTGCGCACGCCCACGCCCGTCGTCCACGGGCACATCAACTGCCTGGACTCACCCTGGTCGGTGACCGGGATCGGGCAGGCGCAGTTCTGGGACGTACGGGACTTCTCGCGGGACTACGGCGACGGTCAGGCCCGGGACTGCCTGTCCGCGATCATCTCGGAGTGGGACAAGCCCGGCATCCTGTACGGCAAGACGGCCCGTGAGTGCACCGAGGAGGAGATCGTCGCCGAGCTGTGGGCGCAGCTGAAGGACGGACTCAACGACTCCGGGAAGACCACGCTCAGGGACGAGGACCGCCTCGGCTGGTTCATGGACCCGGCGGTGACCGGTCTCGGCGGCCCCGACCCGCAGAATCGCGAGCCGCTCCTCATCCATCCGACGGGCACGCTCTACAACCGCCCCTCGGCGAGGACCGCCGTACCGAACTTCTTCCTCGCGGGCGACTACGTCCGGACGGATGTGGACCTGGCGACGATGGAGGGCGCCAACGAGTCGGCGCGCAGGGCCGTCAACGCACTGCTGGACGCGGACGGCGCGGACGCCGAGCGGTGCCGGATCTGGGAGCTGTACCGCCCACCGGAGCTCGAGCCCCTCAAGCGGGTCGACGAGGTGCGTTACCGGCTCGGCCTGCCGAACACGTTCGACGTGGGGTGAGCGGGGTCGGCCGGGGGTGAGCCGGGAGGGCCGCCGCCTCGTGGGCGACGGCCCTGAAGTCCCCGTACCGCTCGCGACGGCTCGCTCAGAGCACGCGGACCGCGCCGGACGGCGGGTCGTAGGACAGCGGGTGCTCCCCGACGCCGCTGGAGGGGTTCTGCGCGCCGACGAACATGCCGTCGCCCACGTACACCGCCACGTGGTACGCGCTGCCCGCGCCGCCCCAGTAGAGGATGTCGCCCGGCTGGAGGTTGCTCAGCGAGACCTGGGTGCCGGCCGTCGACTGGTCCTGGGAGACCCGCGGCAGGTTGATCCCGACCTGCTTGAAGGCCGTCTGCACCAGGCCGGAGCAGTCGTATGCCGAAGGACCGGTGGCGCCGGAGACGTACGCCTTGCCGATCTGCGCCTTGACGAAGGCGACGACCTCCGCGGCCGAACCGGTGGCCGTGGAGGAGCCCGTCGAGACGCTGGTCGATGCGGCGGCGAGGACGGTGCGCTCAGCGCTGCGCGAGGCGGCCTCCGCCTGCTTGCGCTCCGCCTCGGCCTTCCGCTTGGCCTCGGCCTCCTTCTTCTTGGCCTCCGCGAGGTCCGCCTTGGCCTGCTTCGCGGCGTTGGCGGCGGCCGCGTCACGCTCGACCTGCAGCTGGTAGTTGGCCGCGGCCTGCTGGGTGGCCGCCGCGGACTGTGCGACCTGCGTGGCCACGTCGGCCGTCAGGGTCGGCAACTCGAGCGTCTGGGTCACCGGCTCGGCGGCGTCGGCCGATGCCGCCGAGGCTCCGGCCACGGCCAGGGTGCTGAGGACACCACCGGCGACTGAGGCCCGCATCGCGATGGTCGACGCGCTGCGGTTGCGGGGCTTCCGGTGGCTGCGTATGTGAGCGGTGTGGGACATGGGGACAAGCGGTACCAGGGACTCCTCCATACCTTCAAGAAACGTGTGGTGCGCCACAGTTGTTCAATCGATGGCCTGAATCCCGCTCGTGTCATTCTTTATTGACGCCGTAACGGGCAAAGCGGACAGTGGTGATCAAGCCTGTGATCATGGGCTTTCGTCGTTACGTCCCGAATTGCACCTGGCCTACCACTGGTTGGGCCGGATGGCCAAGCCCGCTTTATTGAACCCTCACACGGATGTGGCACAGGTCACGGAACGGTCACTGCCGCCGGGGCGTCTCGCGCGCGCAGCGGGGCTCTCGGTCCGTGCGCCTGCCCTGCCCCTTGTGAATGCATGCACCTCTGCGTGTGAAGCCGCCCTTCTGCTCGTGAACGCGTGCACACGTCCACATTCGCCCCCGCTCCTCCCTCTGAAGTGTGAACGGGCCCCTTTACCAAGGGTTCTGGTCCAGCGCCAATTTGCTTTGAAAGCTTGGCGTTTGATAGTGCAAGACTGCCTCTACCAGCGGAGACGGGTGAAAATGTCACCTCTTGGTGATCACTCGACTGCTTCGCGTACGTAGATCACCGCTCATCCGACTTCATGATCCTTCGCCTGGTGGTGGAGATCACAAAGTACGTGCTGACCCCCGTGTCGCAGATCACACACCCGCGGGCATAAGATGCACGGCAGTTGGGCTTGTGACCTGCTTCACATGTCCGTGATCTTCGCTGGGGCGAGCGGGGCTCTCGGGACATGAGGGACGGATGTGAGCCCAGCGCAACCGCCAGCAGTCAGTGCCGACTGAGAGGAGCGAGGAGCGGTGAACGCGTATGCGCCCATCCTCGTACTGGGAGCCCTCGGGGCAGGCTTTGCGATCTTCTCCGTGGTCATGGCCACGCTGATCGGTCCGAAGCGGTACAACCGCGCCAAGCTCGAGGCCTACGAGTGCGGTATCGAGCCGACCCCCACGCCGGCCGGCGGCGGGCGCTTCCCCATCAAGTACTACCTGACGGCGATGCTCTTCATCGTCTTCGACATCGAGATCGTCTTCCTCTACCCCTGGGCCGTCACCTTCGACGCCCTGGGGATCTTCGGGCTCGTGGAGATGCTGCTCTTCGTGCTCACCGTCTTCGTCGCGTACGCGTACGTATGGCGGCGCGGCGGCCTGGAATGGGACTGAGGGGCCTTACGTCATGGGACTCGAAGAAAAGCTGCCGAGCGGTTTCCTTCTGACCACCGTCGAGCAGGCCGCGGGCTGGGTGCGCAAGGCGTCGGTCTTCCCCGCCACCTTCGGCCTCGCCTGCTGCGCCATCGAGATGATGACCACCGGCGCCGGCCGCTACGACCTGGCGCGTTTCGGCATGGAGGTCTTCCGCGGCTCGCCCCGCCAGGCGGACCTGATGATCGTCGCGGGTCGGGTCAGCCAGAAGATGGCGCCGGTCCTCAGGCAGGTCTACGACCAGATGCCGAACCCCAAGTGGGTGATCTCGATGGGCGTGTGCGCCTCCTCGGGCGGCATGTTCAACAACTACGCGATCGTCCAGGGTGTCGACCACATCGTCCCCGTCGACATCTATCTGCCCGGCTGCCCGCCACGGCCCGAGATGCTGATGGACGCGATCCTCAAGCTGCACCAGAAGATCCAGTCCTCCAAGCTCGGCGTGAACGCCGAGGAGGCGGCCCGTGAGGCGGAGGAAGCGGCGCTCAAGGCCCTGCCGACGATCGAGATGAAGGGGCTGCTGCGATGAGCGACGCGAACGGCACCCACGCGGCGAACGGCTCCGCGAACGGGGTGAACCCCGAAAAGGACCTCGGCGCCGCCAACCTCCCCGGTCGGCGCGGCGAGGGCGGCGAGGAGATCCGCGTCCAGCGCGGCATGTTCGGCGCCAACAACGGCGGCGACACCTCCGGCTACGGCGGCCTGGTCCGCTCCATCCGCCTCCCGGGCGCGGCCACCCGCCCCTACGGGGGCTGGTTCGACGAGGTCGCCGACGAACTCGAGGGCGCCCTGGAGGAGCAGGGCCTTGTTCCCGAGAACGCCATCGAGAAGACCGTCGTCGACCGGGACGAGCTGACGTTCCACATCGAACGCGAGTACCTTCTCGCCGTCGCCCAGACCCTGCGTGACGACCCGGCGCTCCGCTTCGAGCTGTGCACGGGCGTGAGCGGAGTGCACTACCCCGGCGACAAGGGGCGCGAGCTGCACGCCGTCTACCACCTGCGCTCGATCACCCACAACCGGCTGATCCGCCTGGAGGTCAGCGCCCCCGACGCCGACCCGCACGTCCCGTCGCTCGTGTCCGTGTATCCCACGAACGACTGGCACGAACGCGAGACGTACGACTTCTTCGGCCTGGTCTTCGACGGCCACCCGGCGCTGACGCGGATCATGATGCCGGACGACTGGCAGGGCCATCCGCAGCGCAAGGACTACCCCCTCGGCGGCATCCCCGTCGAGTACAAGGGCGCCCAGATCCCGGCTCCGGACCAGCGGAGGTCGTACTCATGAGCACGCACACCCCGTCCTCCGCGCGCGAGACCACCGAGGGCACCGTCTACACAGTGACCGGCGGTGACTGGGACGAGGTCGTCGAGTCCGCCTCCCGTGCCGACGACGAGCGCCTGATCGTCAACATGGGCCCCCAGCACCCGTCCACGCACGGCGTGCTCAGGCTGATCCTGGAGATCGAGGGCGAGACGGTCACCGAGGCCCGCTGCGGCATCGGCTACCTGCACACCGGCATCGAGAAGAACCTCGAGTACCGCACGTGGACGCAGGGCACCACGTTCGTGACGCGCATGGACTACCTGACGCCGTTCTTCAACGAGACGGCGTACTGCCTCGCCGTGGAGAAGCTCCTCGGCATCGAGGACCAGGTCCCCGACCGCGCCTCCGTCATCCGTGTGCTCCTGATGGAGCTGAACCGGCTCTCCTCCCACCTGGTGTGCATCGCCACCGGAGGCATGGAGCTCGGCGCCACCACGATCATGATCTACGGCTTCCGCGACCGGGAGATGATCCTCGACATCTACGAGCTGATCACCGGCCTGCGGATGAACCACGCCTACGTCCGCCCCGGCGGACTCGCCCAGGACCTGCCCCCGGGCGCGGTGGACCAGATCCGCGAGTTCGTGAAGAAGATGAAGAAGAACCTCCCGGAGTACGACAAGCTCGCCACCGGGAACCCCATCTTCAAGGCCCGTATGCAGGACATCGGCTACCTGGACCTCGCGGGCTGCATGGCCCTCGGCGCCACGGGGCCGATCCTGCGCTCCGCCGGCCTGCCGCACGACCTGCGCAAGACACAGCCCTACTGCGGCTACGAGACGTACGACTTCGACGTCCCCACCGCCGACACCTGCGACGCCTACGGACGCTTCCTCATCCGCGTGGAGGAGATGCGCCAGTCGATCAGGATCGTCGAGCAGTGCCTGGACCGGCTGCAGCCCGGCCCGGTCATGGTCGCCGACAAGAAGATCGCCTGGCCCGCCCAGCTCGCCCTGGGACCGGACGGGCTCGGCAACTCCCTGGACCACATCAAGAAGATCATGGGCACCTCCATGGAGGCCTTGATCCACCACTTCAAGCTGGTGACCGAGGGCTTCCGCGTCCCGCCGGGACAGGCGTACGCGGCGGTCGAGTCGCCCAAGGGCGAGCTCGGCGTGCACGTCGTCTCCGACGGCGGCACCCGCCCCTACCGGGTCCACTTCCGCGACCCGTCCTTCACCAACCTGCAGGCCATGGCGGCGATGTGCGAGGGCGGCCAGGTCGCCGACGTCATCGTCGCCGTCGCGTCCATCGACCCCGTGATGGGAGGCGTCGACCGGTGACCACCTCTTCTTCTCAGCGGGGCGTCAGCCTGGGCATGCCCGAACTGCCCGCGCCCGACTACCCGCACGACGTGCGGGCCCGGCTGGAGCGGGACGCGCACGAGATCATCGCCCGCTACCCGGACTCCCGGTCCGCCCTCCTGCCGCTGCTCCACCTGGTGCAGTCGGAGGAGGGCCATGTCACGCGCACCGGGATGCGGTTCTGCGCCGAGGTGCTGGGCCTGACCACGGCCGAGGTCACCGCGGTCGCCACCTTCTACACCATGTACCGGCGGCGGCCCTCCGGTGACTACCAGGTGGGCGTCTGCACCAACACCCTGTGCGCCGTCATGGGCGGCGACGCCATCTTCGAGGCCCTCCAGGAGCACCTGGGCGTCGGCAATGGCGAGACCACCGACGACGGCAAGGTCACCCTGGAGCACATCGAGTGCAACGCGGCCTGCGACTTCGCGCCGGTCGTGATGGTCAACTGGGAGTTCTTCGACAACCAGACCCCCGAGACGGCCAGGCGCCTCGTCGACGACCTGCGCGCGGGACGGCAGGTCGCTCCCACCCGCGGCGCCCCCCTGTGCACCTTCAAGGAGACCGCCCGGATGCTGGCCGGCTTCCCCGACGAACGGGACGGGGCCGTCGAGGCGACCGGCAGCGCGGGTCCGGCCTCGCTGGTCGGGCTGCGGCTGGCCAAGGGGGAGTCCCCCGCCGCGCGTGTGGTCCACCCGCGGGACGGCGGGCCGCACGACGAGGCCGGGGACACGGCCGCGCACCAGCCGTCGCCGGCCGAGCACCTCAGCTCGCACGACGCGCCGCAGGACACATCGGCCTCCGACCCGGCCCACCCGGCCGGGCCCGTAGCCGACGAGGGAGGGCAGTGATGACCTTGGCACCCGAGCTCAACGAGACCAGCCCCGAGAAGCTGCTCGTGCCCGTGCTGTCGGCCTTCTGGGACGAGGAGAGGTCCTGGACGCTGGACGTCTACCGCAGGCACGACGGTTACGAGGGGCTCCGCAAGGCGCTCGCCATGTCGCCGGACGAGGTGATCGCGTACGTCAAGGACTCCGGACTGCGCGGGCGCGGCGGCGCGGGATTCCCCACGGGAATGAAGTGGCAGTTCATTCCGCAGGGTGACGGCAAGCCTCACTATCTGGTTGTCAACGCCGACGAATCGGAGCCCGGAACCTGCAAGGACATCCCGCTCCTCTTCGCGAACCCGCACAGCCTCATCGAGGGCATCGTCATCGCGTGTTACGCCATCAGGTCGTCGCACGCCTTCATCTACCTGCGTGGTGAAGTCGTCCCCGTGCTGCGGCGGTTGCACTCGGCCGTCCGCGAGGCCTACGCGGCGGGCTACCTCGGCGAGAACATCCTGGGCAGCGGGCTCGATCTCGACGTCACCGTGCACGCGGGCGCGGGCGCGTACATCTGCGGCGAGGAGACCGCACTGCTCGACTCGCTCGAAGGCCGCCGTGGTCAACCGCGGCTCCGTCCCCCCTTCCCTGCGGTCGCGGGCCTCTACGCTTGCCCGACTGTCGTGAACAACGTCGAGTCGATCGCGTCGGTTCCCGCGATCATGAACCGGGGCAAGGAATGGTTCCGGTCGATGGGCAGCGACAAGTCGCCCGGCTTCACGCTGTACTCGCTCAGCGGCCATGTGGCCAACCCCGGCCAGTACGAGGCCCCGCTCGGCATCACGCTGCGCCAGCTCCTCGACATGAGCGGCGGCATGCGGCCCGGCCACCGGCTGAAGTTCTGGACGCCGGGCGGCTCGTCCACGCCGATGTTCACCGACGAGCACCTCGACGTCGCGCTGGACTACGAGAACGTGGGCGCCGCCGGGTCCATGCTCGGCACCAAGGCCCTGCAGTGCTTCGACGAGACGACCTGCGTGGTACGGGCCGTCACCCGCTGGACCGAGTTCTACGCGCACGAGTCCTGCGGCAAGTGCACGCCCTGCCGTGAAGGCACGTACTGGCTCGTGCAGCTGCTGCGGGACATCGAGGCGGGCAAGGGCGTGATGTCCGACCTCGACAAGCTCGCCGACATCGCCGACAACATCAACGGCAAGTCCTTCTGCGCCCTCGGCGACGGCGCCGCCTCGCCGATCTTCTCCTCCCTCAAGTACTTCCGCGAGGAGTACGAGGACCACATCACGGGCCGGGGCTGCCCCTTCGACCCGGCCAAGTCCACGGCCTGGGCGGACAAGCCCGCGGAGGTGAACGCATGACCGTGACCACCAGCGCTCCCTCGGGTGGGGGAGAGGCGGCGGTCCCGCCGGAGGACCTCGTCACGCTGACGATCGACGGCGTCGAGATCAGCGTGCCCAAGGGCACCCTGGTCATCCGCGCCGCCGAACAGCTCGGCATCGAGATCCCCCGCTTCTGCGACCACCCCCTGCTCGACCCGGCCGGAGCCTGCCGCCAGTGCATCGTCGAGGTCGAGGGCCAGCGCAAGCCCATGGCGTCCTGCACGATCACGTGCACGGACGGGATGGTCGTGAAGACGCACCTCACCTCGCCCGTAGCCGAGAAGGCCCAGAAGGGTGTGATGGAGCTCCTGCTCATCAACCACCCGCTGGACTGCCCCGTCTGCGACAAGGGCGGCGAGTGCCCGCTGCAGAACCAGGCGATGTCGCACGGCAGCGCCGAGTCCCGCTTCGACGGGAGGAAGCGGACGTACGAGAAGCCGGTGCCGATCTCCACGCAGGTGCTGCTCGACCGTGAGCGGTGCGTGCTGTGCGCCCGCTGCACCCGGTTCTCCAACCAGATCGCGGGCGACCCGATGATCGAGCTGCTGGAGCGGGGCGCACTGCAGCAGGTCGGCACCGGAGAGGGCGACCCCTTCGAGTCGTACTTCTCCGGGAACACCATCCAGATCTGCCCGGTCGGTGCGCTCACCTCGGCGGCGTACCGCTTCCGCTCGCGCCCCTTCGACCTCGTCTCGTCCCCCTCGGTCTGCGAGCACTGCTCCGGCGGCTGCGCCACCCGCACCGACCACCGGCGCGGCAAGGTCATGCGGCGCCTGGCCGCCTACGACCCCGAGGTCAACGAGGAGTGGATCTGCGACAAGGGGCGGTTCGCGTTCCGGTACGCGCAGACGAAGGACCGGCTCGATGTGCCGCTGGTGCGGCGCGAGAGCGGTGAGCTGGAGCCCGCGTCCTGGCCCGAGGCACTCGACATCGCCGCCCGGGGGCTGCTCGCCGCGCGGGGCCGGGCAGGGGTGCTCACCGGCGGCCGGCTCACCGTGGAGGACGCCTACGCGTACAGCAAGTTCGCGCGCGTGGCGCTCGACACGAACGACATCGACTTCCGCGCGCGCGTGCTCAGCGGCGAGGAGGCCGACTTCCTGGCCGCCCGGATCGCCGGACGCGGCCGCGACCTCGACAGCACGGGCGTCACGTACACCTCCCTGGAGAAGGCGCCCGCCGTCCTGCTCGTCGGGTTCGAGTCGGAAGAGGAGGCGCCCGGCGTCTTCCTGCGGCTGCGCAAGGCCTGGCGGGGGCACGGCCAGCAGGTGTTCGCTCTCGCCACGCACGCCACCCGGGGCCTGGAGAAGGCCGGTGGCACGCTGCTGCCGGCCGCACCCGGGACCGAGACCGAGTGGCTGGACGCGCTGGCCGGACGGGTCGGCCTGGAGGAGGACGGCGTACGTGCCGCGGAGGCGCTGCGCACCGAGGGCGCTGTGATCGTCGTCGGTGAACGTCTCGCCGCCGTGGCCGGTGGCCTCACCGCCGCCGTCCGCACCGCGGCCGCCACCGGCGCCCGGCTGGCGTGGATCCCGCGCCGCGCCGGGGAGCGCGGCGCGGTCGAGGTGGGCGCGCTGCCCTCGCTGCTGCCGGGCGGGCGCCCGGCCACCGACCCGCGCGCGCGGGAGGAGGTCGCCGCCGCCTGGGGCCTCGCCGAACTCCCGCACCGCTACGGCCGGGACACCGGTCAGATCGTCGAGGCCGCGGCCACCGGCGAACTGCGCGCCCTGGTCGTGGCCGGTGTCGAGGTCGCCGACCTGCCCGATCCGGCACGCGCGCGTGAAGCACTGTCCGAGGTGGCCTTCCTGGTCTCCCTGGAACTGCGGCCCAGCGAGGTCACCGAGCGCGCGGACGTGGTGCTGCCGGTCGCGGCGGCCGCCGAGAAGGCCGGCACCTTCCTCAACTGGGAGGGCAGGGCCCGCTTCTTCGAGGCCGCGCTCAAGCCCGACCAGATGACGCGCCCGCTGATGCCGACCGACGCGCGCGTGTTGGAGATGCTCGCCGACGCGATGGACGTGCACCTGGGGCTGCCCGATCTGCGCACGATCCGCGTGGAGCTGGACCGCCTCGGCGCCTGGGACGGTCCGCGGGCCGCCAACCCCCTGGAGATCGGCGGACAGCTGCCCCGCCCGGCCGCCGGAGAGGCCGTGCTCGCCGGCCACCGGCTGCTGCTCGACCAGGGCCGCCTCCAGGACGGCGACGAGGCGCTCGCCGGCACCCGGCACGCGGCACGCGCGCGTGTGTCCGCCGCCACCGCCGCCGAGGTGGGCGTCGAGGACGGCGACCTGCTGGCCGTGCGCGGGCCGTCCGGAACCGTGGAGCTCCCGCTGCAGATCACCGAGATGCCCGACCGCGTGGTCTGGCTCCCGATGAACTCCACGGGCGGCGGCGTCCCTTCCGACACCGGGGCGCAGCCCGGCACCCTCGTCCGCATCGGCCAGGCGACGCCCGCCGCCGAAGCCCCCAAGGAGGTGGAGGCATGAGTCCGTACCTCGCCGCTGAAGACCTCTCGATGTTCGGCCACGACCCCTGGTGGCTGATCGTCATCAAGGCGGTGTTCTGCTTCGCCTTCCTGATGGTGACCGTGCTGTTCTCCATCGTCTGGGAGCGCAAGGTCGTCGCCTGGATGCAGCTGCGCATCGGCCCCAACCGGCACGGCCCCTGGGGCATGCTCCAGTCGCTCGCCGACGGCGTGAAGCTGATGCTGAAGGAAGACCTCATCGTCAAGCGCGCGGACAAGGTGGTCTACATCCTCGCGCCGATCGTCGCGGCCATCCCGGCCTTCATGGCGATCGCGGTGATCCCCTTCGGGCCCGCCGGCAACGAGATCTCGATCTTCGGGCACCGCACCACGATGCAGCTCACCGACCTGCCGATCGCGATGCTCTACATCCTCGCGGTCGCCTCGGTCGGCATCTACGGCATCGTGCTGGCGGGCTGGAGCTCCGGCTCCACCTACCCGCTCCTCGGCGGCCTGCGCTCCTGCGCGCAGATGATCTCCTACGAGATCGCCATGGGCGCCGCCTTCGCCTCCGTGTTCCTCTACTCGGGGTCGATGTCGACGTCGAGGATCGTCGAGGCGCAGCACGACCGCTGGTACATCCTGCTGTTGCCGGTGTCCTTCATCATCTACATCGTCACGATGGTCGGCGAGACCAACCGCGCCCCCTTCGACATGCCGGAGTCCGAGGGCGACCTGGTCGGCGGCTTCAACACCGAGTACTCGTCGATCAAGTTCGCGATGTTCATGCTCGCCGAGTACGTGAACATGGTGACTGTCTCGGCCGTGTCCACCACGCTCTTCCTGGGCGGCTGGCGCGCCCCCTGGCCGATCAGCACCTTCTGGGGGGGCGCGAACCACGGCTGGTGGCCGCTGCTCTGGTTCGTCATCAAGGTCCAGCTGCTGCTGTTCTTCTTCATCTGGCTGCGCGGCACGCTCCCGCGCGTCCGCTACGACCAGCTGATGAAGCTCGGCTGGAAGGTCCTCATCCCGGTCTCCGTGGTCTGGCTGATGCTCGTCGCGACCGTGCGGGCGCTTCGCAACGAGAACTACGGTTTCGCCGACATCGCGCTGTACGTCGCGGGCGGAGTCCTCGCACTGCTCCTGGTGTCGTTCGTCATCGACATGTTCCGCGCGAAGGCCAAGGAGGCCGAGCGGCCCGCCGAGGAACCCGCCGCCTTCGACCCGATGGCCGGGGGATTCCCCGTGCCGCCGCTACCGGGACAGACGCTGCCGCCGGTGCCGAGGCGGCGCCCACGCCGGGAGCGGGAGCTGATTGTCAGTGGTGGGGCGGACACTGTGAGTGACGGATCTACGGATGGAAAGGAGGCGTCCGATGGCTGACGAGCCCAAGGACACCAAGCCGGGTTTCCAGAACCCGGTGGCCGGCTTCGGCGTGACCTTCAAGGCCATGTTCAAGAAGCGGCTCACCGAGCAGTACCCGGAGCAGAAGAAGACCACGGCTCCGCGGTTCCACGGCCGGCACCAGCTCAACCGCCATCCGGACGGCCTGGAGAAGTGCGTCGGCTGCGAACTGTGCGCCTGGGCGTGTCCCGCCGACGCGATCTACGTCGAGGGCGCGGACAACACGGATGAGGAGCGCTACTCCCCGGGCGAGCGGTACGGGCGGGTCTACCAGATCAACTACGCCCGCTGCATCCTGTGCGGCCTGTGCATCGAGGCGTGCCCGACGCGTGCGCTGACGATGACCAACGAGTTCGAGTTGGCCGACTCCAGCCGCGCCAACCTCATCTACACCAAGGAGCAACTGCTCGCCGGCCTGGAAGAGGGCATGGTCGACACGCCCCACGCCATCTACCCGGGGACGGACGAGCAGGACTACTACCGGGGCCTGGTCACTCAGGCAGCGCCCGGCACAGTGCGCCAGGCCGCCGTCTCGAAGGGCGAGGTACCGCAGGAGGCCGCCTCCACCTTCGGCGAGGGCGAGCCGGCGTCGAAGAAGGTGATCGGCGGATGACTGATCTCGCGGCCTACTCCACCTCCACCGGAGAGGCCTTCCAGTTCTGGGTCCTCGGCACCGTCGCGGTGCTCGGCGCCCTCGGCACCGTCTTCATGAAGAAGGCCGTGCACAGCGCGCTGTGCCTCGCGGGCACCATGATCGTCCTGGCGGTGTTCTACCTCGCCAACGGCGCCTATTTCCTGGGGATCGTGCAGATCGTCGTCTACACGGGCGCGATCATGATGCTGTTCCTGTTCGTGGTGATGCTCGTCGGCGTCACCGCGGCGGACTCCCTGAAGGAGACCATCAAGGGCCAGCGCTGGCTGGCCCTCCTGTGCGGGCTCGGCTTCGGCGTCCTGCTGTTCGCGGGCATCGCCAACGCGTCCCTGAAGGACTTCGCCGGCACCGGCAAGGCGAACGCGGGCGGCAATGTGGAGGGTCTGGCGGCCCTCATCTTCACCAAGTACGTGTTCGCCTTCGAAATCACCGGTGCCCTGCTCATCACGGCCGCCGTCGGCGCCATGGTGCTCACCCACCGCGAGCGCACCGAGCGCGCCCGCACCCAGCGTGAGATGTCCGAGCAGCGCGTACGGGAGGGCAAGCACGTTCCGCCGCTGCCGGCCCCCGGCGTCTACGCCCGGCACAACGCGGTGGACATCGCGGGCCTCCTGCCGGACGGCACCCCGTCCGAGCTGACCGTCAACAAGACGCTGCGCGCCCGCGGCCAGATCCGCGACGTGTCCGACGAGGCGATCAGCGATCTCAAGGCGCTGGAGCAGCACGCCGCCGAGCGCCTTGAGCGCACCGAGGAGAAGCGGCCGGCGCTCAAGCGGACCGAGGAGGCGTCGAAGTGAACCCGGTCAACTACCTGTACCTCGCGGCCCTGTTGTTCACGATCGGTGCCACCGGCGTACTGATCCGGCGCAACGCGATCGTGGTGTTCATGTGCATCGAGCTGATGCTCAACGCCTGCAACCTCGCGTTCGTCACCTTCTCCCGGATGCACGGCAATCTCGACGGCCAGATCATCGCCTTCTTCACGATGGTCGTCGCCGCCGCGGAGGTCGTCGTCGGGCTCGCGATCATCGTGTCGCTGTTCCGTACCCGCCACTCGGCCTCGGTCGACGACGCCAGCCTGATGAAGCTGTAAGGGGTCGGGAGAATCGTGGAGAACCTGATTGCGCTGCTGATCGCGGCGCCCCTGCTCGGAGCGGCCGTCCTGCTGTGCGGCGGCAGAAGGCTGGACGCTGTCGGCCACTGGCTCGGCACGGTGCTCGCCGCCGCCTCCTTCGTGTTCGGTGCCGTCCTCTTCACCGACATGCTGGGGAAGGCCGCCGACCACCGGACCATCACCCAGCACCTGTTCAGCTGGGTGCCGGTGGCCGGCTTCCAGGCCGACGTCACCTTCCGGCTGGACCAGCTGTCGATGACGTTCGTCCTGCTGATCACCGGAGTCGGCTCGCTCATCCACCTGTACTCGGTCGGTTACATGGAGCACGACGAGCGCCGACGCCGCTTCTTCGGCTATCTGAACCTGTTCCTCGCGGCGATGCTGCTGCTCGTCCTCGCCGACAACTACCTGCTGCTGTACGTCGGCTGGGAGGGCGTCGGCCTCGCCTCCTACCTGCTGATCGGCTTCTGGCAGCACAAGCCCAGCGCGGCGACCGCGGCGAAGAAGGCCTTCCTCGTCAACCGCGTCGGCGACATGGGCCTGTCGATCGCCATCATGCTGATGTTCACGACGTTCGGGACCTTCGCCTTCGGCCCGGTCCTCGGCCACGTGGGGGACACGAGCGAGGGCAAGCTCACCGCGATCGGCCTGATGCTGCTGCTCGCCGCCTGCGGCAAGTCGGCCCAGGTGCCGCTGCAGTCCTGGCTCGGTGACGCGATGGAGGGCCCGACCCCGGTCTCGGCCCTGATCCACGCTGCGACCATGGTGACCGCGGGCGTCTACCTGATCGTCCGCTCCGGAGCGATCTTCAACGCGGCGCCCGACGCCCAGTTGGCCGTCACCGTCGTCGGTGCCGTCACGCTCCTGTTCGGTGCGATCGTCGGTTGCGCCAAGGACGACATCAAGAAGGCGCTGGCCGGCTCGACCATGTCGCAGATCGGCTACATGGTGCTGGCCGCGGGCCTCGGCCCCATCGGCTACGTCTTCGCGATCATGCACCTGGTGACGCACGGCTTCTTCAAGGCGGGGCTGTTCCTCGGCGCCGGCTCGGTCATGCACGGCATGAACGACGAGGTCGACATGCGCCGTTACGGCGGCCTCAGGAAGTACATGCCGGTCACCTTCGTCACCTTCGGCCTCGGTTATCTCGCGATCATCGGCTTCCCGGGTCTGTCCGGCTTCTTCTCCAAGGACAAGATCATCGAGGCGGCCTTCGCGAAGGGCGGCACCGAGGGCTGGATCCTCGGCGGCGCGGCTCTGCTGGGCGCGGCCATCACGGCGTTCTACATGACGCGCGTGATGCTGATGACGTTCTTCGGCGAGGAGCGCTGGCGCCACGCGCCGACCCCGTCCCCCGACGAGCCGAGCGTGGAGCCCGCCGCCGAGACCCGGGGCGAGCACGCGGAGCCGCATCCGCACGAGTCGCCGGGCGTCATGACGATCCCCATGATCGTGCTGGCGGTCGGGTCGGTCTTCGGCGGCGCGTTCTTCAGCATCGGCGACCGCTTCCTGCACTGGCTCGAGCCGATCACCGGGCACAGCGAGGGGCACTCGCCGGTCAGCGCCCTTACTGTCACCGGAGCGACCATGGTGTGCCTGGTCATCGGCGTGGCCATCGCCTGGGCGCAGTACGGCCGGAGGCCCGTCCCGGCCGTCGCCCCGCGCGGCTCCCTGCTCACCCGGGCCGCCCGGCGCGACCTGCTTCAGGACGACTTCAACCACGTCGTCCTCGTCCGGGGCGGAGAGCACCTCACGCGCTCCCTGGTGTACGTGGACCACACCCTGGTCGACGGCGTCGTCAACGGCACGGCGGCCTCGGTCGGCGGCCTGTCCGGCCGGCTCCGCCGACTGCAGAACGGCTACGCACGGTCGTACGCCGTCTCGATGTTCGGCGGTGCGGCGGTGCTCGTCGCCCTGACCCTGCTGATGAGGGCGGTCTGATAGCGATGTCTTTTCCCCTGCTGACAGCGACGGCGGTGCTCCCGGCCGTGGGGGCGATCGCCACGGCCGCGGTACCGGCCGCGCAGCGCACCGCCGCCAAGTGGCTCGCGCTGGTCGTCTCGCTCGCCACGCTCGCGCTCGCCGCGGTGATCACCTTCCGCTTCGAACCGGGCGGCGCCCGCTACCAGTTCACCGAGTCCCATGCCTGGATCAAGGACTTCGGTGTGCGGTACGAGCTGGGTGTGGACGGCATCGCGGTGGCGCTCATCGCGCTGACCGCGCTGCTGATCCCGTTCGTGATCCTGGCGGGCTGGCACGACGCGGACCCGTTGGAGACCGGAAGCCGGCGCTGGCGGCCGACGCAGGGCTTCTTCGCCCTGATCCTGGCCGTAGAGGCGATGGTGATCATCTCGTTCGAGGCCACCGACGTCTTCCTCTTCTACATCTTCTTCGAAGCCATGCTCATCCCGATGTACTTCCTCATCGGCGGCTTCGGGGACCGTGCCCACGAGCAGGGCGAGAAGGCGGCCTCCACGCAACGGTCGTACGCCGCCGTGAAGTTCCTCCTCTACAACCTGGCCGGCGGCCTGATCATGCTGGCCGCGGTGATCGGCCTGTATGTGCAGGCGGGCAACTTCTCCCTCCCGGAGATCGTGCAGGCGCGGGCGAACGGCTCGCTGCACATGGCGACCAGCACCGAACGCTGGCTGTTCCTCGGCTTCTTCTTCGCCTTCGCGGTGAAGGCGCCGCTGTGGCCGCTGCACACCTGGCTGCCCAACGCCATGGGGGAGGCCACCGCCCCCGTCGCCGTGCTGATCACGGCGGTCGTGGACAAGGTGGGCACGTTCGCGATGCTGCGCTTCTGCCTCCAGCTGTTCCCGGAGGCGAGCAAGTGGGCGACCCCGGTCATCCTCGTCCTGGCCCTGATCAGCATCCTCTACGGTGCGCTCCTCGCGGTCGGTCAGCGCGACATCAAGCGGCTGGTGGCCTACGCGTCGATCTCGCACTTCGGCTTCATCATCATGGGCATCTTCGCGATGACCAGTCAGGGCCAGTCCGGGGCGACGCTGTACATGGTCAACCACGGTATCTCGACGGCCGCCTGGATGCTGGTGGCGGGCTTCCTGATCTCGCGCCGCGGCTCGCGTCTGATCGCGGGGTACGGGGGCGTGCAGAAGGTGGCGCCGGTGCTCGCCGGCACCTTCCTGATCGGCGGCCTGGCGACGCTGTCCCTGCCGGGGCTCGCGCCGTTCGTGAGTGAGTTCCTGGTGCTGGTCGGCACGTTCACCCGCCACCCGGTGATCGGCATCATCGCCACCTTCGGCATCGTCCTCGCCGCGCTCTACACCCTCGTCCTGTACCAGCGGACGATGACGGGCCCGGTGAAGGCGGAGGTCGCGGCGATGCCGGATCTGCGGGTCCGCGAACTCGTGGTGGTCGTCCCGCTGATCGCGTTGCTGATCTTCCTGGGTGTCTACCCGAAGCCGGTCACCGACCTGGTCAACCCGGCGGTCCAGCACACCATGTCCGACGTACACCAGACCGATCCCAAGCCCGCAGTGGAGGCGGCCAAGTGAGCGCAACAGCCGTCCACAGCCTGTGGACAACCGCAGCCGACCCGATCGCGAAGATCCAGGCGCCGAAGATCGAGTACGGGCAGTTGTCGCCGACCCTGATCGTCATCGGTGCCGCGCTCGTCGGGGTGCTGATCGAGGCGTTCGTGCCGCGCAAGTCCCGTTACTACGCACAGGTGTTCGTGTCCGTCGTCGCGCTCGCCGCCGCGTTCGCCGCGGTGGTGGCGCTCGCCGCCGACGGATACGGCACCACCAAGGCCCATATCGCGGCGATGGGCGCGCTCGCGGTCGACGGGCCGTCCTTGTTCCTGCAGGGCACGATTCTGCTCGCGGGCCTGCTCGGCGTGTTCACCTTCGCCGAGCGGCGCCTCGACCCGGCGGCGCACGGCAACCGCGTGGACTCGTTCGCCGCACAGGCCGCGTCCGTGCCGGGCAGCGAGAGCGAGAAGGCCGCCGTCAAGGCGGGCTTCACGACGACGGAGGCGTTCCCGCTGCTGCTGTTCGCGGTCGGCGGCATGCTGGTCTTCCCCTCGGCGAACGACCTGCTGACCCTCTTCGTCGCCCTGGAGGTCTTCTCGCTGCCGCTGTACCTGCTGTGCGCGCTCGCCCGCCGCAAGCGGCTCATGTCGCAGGAGGCCGCGGTCAAGTACTTCCTGCTCGGCGCCTTCGCCTCCGCCTTCACGCTGTTCGGCATCGCCCTGCTGTACGGCTACGCGGGCTCGGTGTCGTACGCGCGGATCGCCCAGGTCGTCGACGGCACGGTCACGAACGTCGACCCGGCGCTGGCCAACACCATGGGCAACGACGTGCTGCTGCTCGTCGGCGCCGCGATGGTCGTGATGGGCCTGCTGTTCAAGGTGGCCGCGGTGCCGTTCCACATGTGGACGCCGGACGTGTACCAGGGCGCGCCGACCCCGGTGACCGGCTTCATGGCGGCGGCGACCAAGGTGGCGGCGTTCGGCGCGCTGCTGCGGCTGCTGTACGTGGTCCTGCCGGGGATGCGCTGGGACTGGCGGCCGGTGATGTGGGCGATCGCGATCGTCACCATGCTGGGTGGTGCGATCGTGGCGATCACGCAGACCGACATCAAGCGGATGCTGGCGTATTCGTCGATCGCGCACGCCGGATTCATCCTCGCGGGTGTGATCGCGACCACGCGGAGCGGTGTGTCCGCGGTCCTCTTCTACCTGGCCGCGTACTCGTTCGTGACGATCGGTGCCTTCGCGGTCGTCACCCTCGTCCGCGACGCGGGCGGTGAGGCCACCCACCTGTCCAAGTGGGCCGGGCTCGGCCGCAGGTCTCCGCTGGTGGCGGCCGTGTTCGCGGTGTTCCTGCTGGCTTTCGCGGGCATCCCGCTGACCTCGGGCTTCGCCGGGAAGTTCGCGGTGTTCAAGGCGGCGGCGGAAGGCGGGGCGATCCCGCTGGTCGTGATCGGTGTGATCTCGTCCGCCGTGGCAGCGTTCTTCTACATTCGCGTGATCGTCCTGATGTTCTTCAGCGAACCGCGCCCGGAGGGCCCGACGGTGGCGGTCCCGTCCCCGCTGACCATGACGGCGATCGGGGTGGGCGTGGCGGTCACGGTGGCCCTGGGTGTGGCCCCGCAGTACTTCCTGGACCTGGCGAACCAGGCGGGGGTGTTCGTGCGCTGAGGCGCCCGCGCCCGTAATCGACGGCCCGGTGCCCGCTCGGGGGGTGCCGGGCCGTGTGCCGTCGGAGTTACCGCACGTCCTCGGGGAGCGCCTTGATCTCGGCGAGGTCCAGGTCGACCGGGAAGGGCATACTCACCTTCATCCGCTCACGAAAGATGCCCACGCTGGTGTAGGTACCGGTGGTGGGCTCCAGCTCGAAGGCGTGCACGGCTGCGCGACCCCAGGTCGGGGTGGACGCCCTCGGTGCGACGCTCATCAGTGCTCCCATGGGACGGGGGCTCGCCGGTCCATTCAGACTGTCGACCGCAAACGGGCAGGTCTCCCACGCACGTGTGAACGATGGCCGTGTCCGTGACCGGGGCGGGACAGGGCCTGTGGATAACTCCGGGACTGTCTGCGTGGCCCCCTATCGTGGACGCAGTGGTCGAAGGACGACTGACGGGGGACGGGCGATGGACGGGACGGCTGTGATGACCGAGGTGGGCGCGCCGGTGGTGGACGGTGGGAGCGAGGCGCTGGCCACGCTGCACCGGGTCTTCGGATACGACGCCTTCCGCGGTGAGCAGGAAGCGGTCATCGAGCATGTGGTGGCCGGCGGCGACGCCGTCGTGCTCATGCCCACCGGTGGCGGCAAGTCGCTGTGCTACCAGATTCCGGCCCTGGTCAGACCCGGTACGGGAGTCGTGGTCTCCCCGCTCATCGCCCTCATGCAGGACCAGGTGGACGCCCTGCGCGCGCTCGGTGTGCGCGCCGGGTTCGTCAACTCCACGCAGGACTTCGACGAGCGGCGCGTGATGGAGGCGCAGTTCCTGGCCGGCGAGCTGGACCTGCTGTACCTGGCGCCGGAGCGGCTGCGTCTGGAGTCCACCCTCGACCTGCTGTCCCGCGGCAAGATCTCCGTCTTCGCCATCGACGAGGCGCACTGCGTGTCCCAGTGGGGCCATGACTTCCGCCCGGACTACCTGGCGCTGTCCCTGCTCGGCGAGCGGTGGCCGGACGTGCCCCGCATCGCACTCACGGCGACGGCCACGCGGGCGACGCACCAGGAGATCACCCAGCGGCTGCACATGCCGCGGGCCCGCCATTTCGTGGCCAGCTTCGACCGGCCCAACATCCAGTACCGGATCGTGCCGAAGGCCGACCCCAAGAAGCAGTTGCTGGCGTTCCTGCGCGAGGAGCACGCGGGCGACGCCGGCATCGTCTACTGCCTCTCACGGAACTCGGTGGAGAAGACGGCCGAGTTCCTGACCCGCAACGGCATCGAGGCGGTGCCGTACCACGCGGGCCTGGACGCGGGCACCCGTGCGGCGCACCAGTCCCGTTTCCTGCGCGAGGAGGGTCTGGTGGTGGTCGCGACGATCGCCTTCGGGATGGGTATCGACAAGCCGGACGTGCGGTTCGTCGCCCACCTGGACCTGCCGAAGTCCGTCGAGGGCTACTACCAGGAGACGGGCCGTGCGGGCCGCGACGGACTGCCGTCCACGGCCTGGATGGCGTACGGGCTGAACGACGTCATACAGCAGCGCAAGCTCATCCAGTCCGGGGACGGCGACGAGGCGTTCCGCCGCCGGGCCCAGGCGCACCTGGGCGCGATGCTGGCGTTGTGCGAGACCGCCCAGTGCCGCCGTGGCCAGCTGCTCGCCTACTTCGGCCAGGACCCCCAGCCGGGCGGCTGCGGCAACTGCGACACCTGCCTGGAGCCGCCGGACACGTGGGACGGGACGATCGCGGCGCAGAAGGTGCTGTCCACGGTGTGGCGGCTGCACCGGGAGAGGCGGCAGAAGTTCGGCGCGGTGCAGATCGTCGACATCCTGCTGGGCCGGCGCACGGCCAGGGTCATCCAGTTCGACCACGACCAGCTGTCCGTGTTCGGCATCGGCGAGGAGCTGACCGAGGGCGAATGGCGCGGCGTCATACGGCAGCTGCTGGCGCAGGGGCTGCTCGCGGTCGAGGGCGAGTACGGGACGCTGGTGCTGACCGAGGCCAGCGGGGCGGTGCTAGGACGAGAGCGGGAGGTGCCGCTGCGCAAGGAGCCGAAGAAGCCGGCGGCGGCTCCCCGGTCGTCGTCGCCGTCCGCCCGGTCCGACCGCAAGCCGAAGGCGGCCGCCGCCGAGCTGCCCCCGGAGCTGGCCCCCGCCTTCGAGGCCCTGCGCGCCTGGCGCGCCGACCAGGCCCGGGAGCAGGGCGTCCCGGCGTACGTGATCTTCCATGACGCCACGCTGCGCGAGATCGCCACCGCCTGGCCCACCTCCGTGACCCAGCTCGGCGGTATCAGCGGGATCGGTGAGAAGAAGCTGGCCACCTATGGGGAGGGCGTGCTCGCAGTGCTCGCGTCGCTGGGCGGTCCGTCGGCCACCCGGCAGGCCACGGCGCCCGGCGACGAACCCGAGCCGGACGACTGGCCCGAGCCGGACGATGAGCCGGAGCCGGAGGACTGGATATGAGCCGCCCGGTAGGGATCACAGCGCACGTGCCGCGTACGCCCTGACGTCCGCGTCCGAGTCCGCCGTGGCCGTGGCGAGGGCCGCTCGGGCGTCGGCGGCGCCGCCGTGCCGGGTCAGTGCCAGGACGGCTGCCTTCCGGACGTCCGCATTGTGGTCGGCCAGGGCCTTGGCGAGAGCGGGGACGGCCGGCTCGGGGTCGGCGGCGGCGAGCGCGGCGGCGGCACCGGCGCGGACCTGCCAGGCCGGGTCGGAGAGGGCGCCCGTGGCCTGGGCGGCGAGCGCTGGTGGGCAGCCGGTGGTGGCCAGCGCTCCGTAGGCGGCGGCACGGACCAGGGCGTCGGGGTCGCCGGTGAGGGCCGCCAGGGCACACAGGACGCTGTCCGCTCCCGTCGGGCCCCCGCCACCGGGGCCCTCCGTGCCCACCGCGCCCACCGTGCCGAGAGCCTTGGCGAGCGCGACCCGGACCTCGCGGGACGGGTCGGTGGTCGCCGCGCGCACCAGTGGTGCGACCGCGTCGACCGAGACGAGGGCGCGCACGGCCTCGATGCGGACCGCCGTGTCGGAGTCGGCGAGAGCCCCGGCGAACAGGTCGGCGTCGCCCAGCCGCAGCGCCCGGAGGATGTCCAGCGCGGCGGCGCGGACGACGGGGTCGGGCTCGGACACGGCTGCGGCGAGGCGGTCGCGCAGGGACGGATCCGTCGACAGTGTCTCGACGAGTTCCCGCAGGGAGGCGGCCGCGGCGGCACGCACACCCGCGTCGGGGTCGGACAGGAGCGCGGCGAGCGCCGGGCCGGTGCCCGGAGGCACGGTCTCGGTCAGGACGGTGACGGCGGTGCGGCGGACCGAAGGATCGAGGTCGGTCAAGTAGGGCCGCAGCACCGTGAGGTCGGGTTCCTCCTCCGCCAGGGCGAGGAGCTCCAGCAGGCGGGGTGACGTCGGTGCCTCGTGGTCGGTCACGGAGCACAACGCCTCTTCACCCGCCGTGGCCCGCTGCCGCACCGCGGTGGGCGCCACCTCCCGTGCCCCGGCCGTCGCCACCTGCTCCGGACGCACCTCGCCGAGCCGACGGGAGGGACCGCCCGCAGGGGCGAACCCCTCCACCGGAACCAGATAGGGAGCCACGGGGCGTGCCGTGAACTCCATCGCACCAGAGGGGGACCTGTGCAGATCGAGATGGTGGAACCAGGACGCGTCGTCGCGTTCCGGATGGTCGATGCGGTCGTGGTAGAGGCCCCAGCGGGACTCCGTGCGGGCCAGAGAGGCGCGGGCCGCCATCTCCGCGCAGTCGCGGATGAAGGCCACCTCCACGCAGCGCATCAGCTCGTGCGGGGTGCGGGCGCCCATCGAGGCGATGTCGGCGTGCATCCGCTCGAACGCCTCCAGCGCCAGGGACAGCCGGGCGCCGGACTTCGGCGGGGCCACGTAGTCGTTCACGAAGCGGCGCAGCTTGTACTCGACCTGGGGCTGCGGTGGGCCGTCCGGGTTGCGCAGCGGGCGGTAGATCAGCTCGTGCGCCTCGCGGAGCTGGTCCTGCGGCAACTCGCCTTCGTAGGCCTGGTACTGCGCGGCGTCCTCGCCGGCCAGCTCGCCGAACACGAACGCGCCGATCATGTAGTTGTGCGGCACGCAGGCCAGGTCACCGGCGGCGTACAGGCCGGGGACCGTCGTCCGGGCGTGGTCGTCGACGCGGACGCCCGAGGCCGAGTGGCCGCCGCACAGGCCGATCTCCGAGATGTGCATCTCCACGTCGTGGGTGCGGTAGTCGTGGCCGCGGCCCGTGTGGAAGGTGCCGCGCGTCGGGCGTTCCGTCGAGTGCAGGATCGACTCCAACGCCGAGATCGACTCCTCCGGCAGATGGCTCAGCTTCAGATACACCGGGCCCCGGTCCGAGGCCACCTCCTGCGCGAACTCCGCCATCATCTGCCCGGACCAGTAGTCGGAGTCGACGAAGCGTTCGCCGTGCCGGTTGACCTGGTAGCCGCCGAAGGGGTTGGCCACGTAGGCACAGGCCGGGCCGTTGTAGTCCTTGATCAGCGGGTTGATCTGGAAGCACTCGATGCCGGTCAGCTCGGCGCCCGCGTGGTAGGCCATCGCGTAGCCGTCGCCGGCGTTCGTGGGGTTCTCGTACGTGCCGTACAGGTAACCGGAGGCGGGCAGGCCGAGGCGGCCGCAGGCGCCCGTCGCCAGGATCACCGCGCCCGCGCGGACCGTCACGAAGCGGCCGGTGCGGGTGTGGAAGCCCGCCGCGCCCACGGCCCGGCCCCCGGACGTCAGTACCCTGACGGGCATCACGCGGTTCTCGATCCGGATCCGCTCCCGCATCTCGCGCCGCCGCAGCTGCCGGTACAGGACCTTCTTGACGTCCTTGCCCTCCGGCATCGGCAGCACGTAGGAGCCCGACCGGTGCACCTGACGGACCGCGTACTCGCCGTGCTCGTCCTTCTCGAACTTCACCCCGTACGACTCCAGCCGCTTCACCATGGCGAAGCCGCGGGTCGCGGTCTGCCGGACCGTGGACTGGTCGACGATGCCGTCGTTGGCGCGGGTGATCTCGGCGACGTAGTCGTCGGGCTCGGCGCGCCCGGGGACGACCGCGTTGTTGACGCCGTCCATGCCCATGGCGAGCGCGCCGGAGTGCCTCACGTGCGCCTTCTCCAGCAGCAGGACGTCCGCGCCGTGTTCGGCGGCCGTCAGTGCCGCCATGGTGCCGGCCGTGCCGCCGCCGATGACGAGGACGTCACAGGAGAGTTCCTCGGCGTCGGTGAGGGCGGGAATCTCCATCGGGGTGTCCACCAGGGTCGCCTTTCGCGTGCTCAGGAACCGAGTGAGGTGAGGACGTCGCGGCGCAGGGCGCGGCGTGCCGGGTCGTCGTGCGCCGTACGGTCGCGCGGGCGCGGTATGTCCCGTACGGCGAGGAGCCGGCCCGTGCCGAGCAGCGCCAGCCGGTCGCCGAGGTACAGGGCCTCGTCGACGTCGTGGGTGACGAAGACGACGGTCGCTCCCGTGCCGTGCAGGACCTCCACCAGCAGGTCCTGCATGCCGGCGCGGGTCTGGGCGTCGAGGGCGCCGAAGGGCTCGTCCATGAGGACGGTGCTCGGGCCGGCGGCGAGGGCGCGTGCCAGTTGCGCGCGCTGGCGCTGGCCCCCGGACACGCGGTGCGGCAGGTGCCGTGCGCGGTCGGCCAGTCCTACCCGGTCCAGCCAGGCGTCGGCCCGGGTACGGCGCTCGGCGCGCGGAACGCCCTCGATGGCGAGGGGAAGTTCGACGTTCGCGCGCAGGGTGCGCCAGGGCAGCAGGGCGTCCTCCTGGAACACCAGCGCCCGGTCCCCGGCGGGCCCGTTCAGGGGGCGGCCGTCCTGCTCCACCGTCCCGGCGAGCGTGGGCAGCAGCCCGGCCAGCGTCCGCAGCAGGGTCGACTTGCCGCAGCCTGAAGGGCCGACGACGGTGAGGATCTCGCCCGGGGCGATGTCCAGGTCGACGCCCTCGAGGGCCGGTGCGCCGGGGCGGCCGAGCGTGGCTGACCGCAGGGTGAGGCCGGCACCGGTGCGGGACGGTGACAGGACGTCAGACGAGCTGGTCATCGGGGACCTCCGCAACGGTCGTCCGGGTGTTGCTCGGCGGCGGCGCGGAAGCGGCCGAGCGCTCCCGGGGAACGCGGTCCGCGGCGGCGTAGGAGGTCCGTGGGAGCCAACGGGTCAGACGGCGCCCGAGCAGCTCCACCGCCGTGGACGTCACCCAGCCGAGCACGCCGATCGTCACCATGCCGACGAAGACGTCCGGGTAGTCGACGACCGTGTAGTCCTGCCAGGTGCGGTAGCCGACGCCGTACTGGCCGGAGATCATCTCAGCGGAGATCACACAGATCCACGACACGCCGATGCCGACGGACAGGCCGCCGAAGATGCCGGGCAGCGCACCCGGCAGGACGACCGAGCCGAGGACCCTCCACCGGCCGCCGCCCATGGTCCGCACCGCCTCCTCCCACACCGGGGTCAGCGCACGGACCGCGTGCCGGGTCGAGACCAGCACGGGGAAGAAGGCGGCCGTGCAGGTGATGAAGACGATGCCCTGTTCGTTGCTCGGGAAGAGGAGGATCGCGACGGGAACCAGTGCGATCGCAGGGATCGGGCGGACCACCTCCAGCAGCGGGCCGAGCAGGTCCTCGGCGACGCGGGAGCGGGCCACGAGCACGCCCGTGGCCACCCCGAGGACCGCCGCCAGCAGGAAGCCCGTGAGGATGCGGGTCAGGCTGTCGGCCAGGTCCGTCCAGTAGTCGCCGCCGGAGAGCCGGCCGGCGAAGGCGCGGGCCACCTCGGTGACCGTGGGGAACTGCGAGAAGCGCAGCCACACGTTGACGTTCAGGCTGGTCAGCAGCTGCCACAGACCGAGGGCGGCGGCCAGGGACGCCACCCTCAGCACATACCGGCGATACCGGCTCATGACGCACGTCCCAGCGCGTCGGCGTACGAGATCGTGCGCGCCCCCGGGTGCGCCGCCACGTACGTCTGCGCGGTGGCCGGCGTGACGAAGGGGAGCAGTCGGCTGCCGTCCACCACCCACACCGCCCTGTCGGCGAACCACAGGGTGCCGGTGGTGGCGTCGGGCACGTACGCGGCACGGATGTCCGAGCGGTGCTGCGCCACGTACTTCAGCAGCTCATCGGGGGTCTTGAAGGTCCGCGTGGTCTCCGCGCCCTTGGGCCACACCTCGCTCGCGGCCGGCGGAGGCGTCGCGGCGAGAGCCTTCGTGTACGCCGAGCCGAGTGCCTTCTTCGCGTACTGGTCGTCGACGAAGGAGTCCACGTCGATGTCACCCGTCAGCTTCTCGGACTTCAGGATCGACACGTCCTGCTTCAGCGCGGACACCAGCTGCGGCTTGACGGCCGGGTCGAAGGTGGAGATGCCGTGGGCGCCGTTGTAGAGGTAGACGACCTCGGCGGGCAGGCCGGTGGCCTTCGCGACGTTCTCGGCCGCCGCCACAGGATGGGCGTCCAGGTAGTCGGTCGCCTGGGCCTGCGCCTTCAGGAAGGCTTCCAGGACGGCCGGACGCTGCTTCGCGAAGTCCTCGCGCGCGGTGACGCCGTGGAACGTCGGAAGGTTCAGCTGCGCACCGTCGTACAGCGCCTTCGCCTTGCCCTGGTAGGCGAGCAGGCCCGGCCAGGCCACGAACTGGCTCAGCGCGTCCACGCTGCCCGCCGCGAGCGCCGAAGCGCCCACCGCGGGCTGCTGGTTGAGCTTCTCGACGTCCTGGTCCGGGTCGATGCCGGCGCGCTGCAGGGCTCGTACGAGGGTGCCGTCCGCGGCGGAGCCGACACTCGTGGAGACCTTCCTGCCCTTCAGGTCCTGCAGGGAGGTGAGCTTCGAATCCGGTGCGGTGACGATGGTGTTGAGACCGCCGCGCAGGTTGTAGCCGGTGACGGAGACCAGGTGCGTGGTGCGGCCCAGCTGCCTTCCACGGGCCGCGTTGATGAGGAGCGGGAAGTCGCCCATCGAGCCGATGTCGATCTTCCCGGCGGTCATCTGCGCGGTGATGGGGGCTCCGGTCGCGTAGTCCTGCCAGACGACCTTGTAGGCGTGGCCGTCGTGCAGGGCACCCAGCTGCTGCTCGAAGTAGCCCAGGGAGCGCAGGAGGGTGCCCGCGGTGACGGTGTTGATGGTCCTGGACTGGTAGCCGACGGTGACGGTGATCGTGGAGCCGGTGCCCGCCTGCGCGCTCGTGCCGCAGGCGGCGAGCGGGAGGAGGAGGGCGACCGTGGCGAGAGGGACTGCCGTGCGCTTCATGGGAGTTAGGGCCTCTCAGCGGAGCAGGTAGGGCATGTTGACCGTGACCGCTCCGGTGGGACAGCGGGCCGCGCACGGTCCGCAGTACCAGCACTCGTCGACGTGCATGTACGCCTTGCCGGTGCTCTCGTCGATGGCGAGGGAGTCCAGCGGGCACATGTCCACGCACAGGGTGCAGCCGTCGATGCACTTCGACTCGTCGATGGTCACGGGCACGTCGGCCCGCTGGGGCGCCAAGGGCATGGCTGTCTCCAGAAAGGTGCCCGGACAGGGCGAAAGGGGGGCGAACAGGGATTACAGGGACCGGTGCAGCAGACCGCTCATGGTGATGCGGTCGCCGCGGAAGCGGATGAACTCCAGGTCGACGGGCCGGCCGTCGGCGAGGTGGGTGAGGCGTTCCAGCATCAGTACGGCGGCGCCGCGGGGGGCCTGGAGCACGGCGGAGGAGTGGGCGTCCGCGTTCACCGCTTCCAGGGTGATCTCGGCGTGGCCGAGGCGTTGGCCGGTGACGGCTTCCAGGAGGCGGAAGACGTCGGTGTTCTCCAGATCGGCGTCGAGGAGGGCGGCGCCGATGTCGAGGGGGATGTAGGTGACGTCCAGGGAGAGGGGGAGGCCGTTCAGCCTGCGCAGGCGTTCGATGTAAAGGACGTCGGCGCCGGGTTGGACGTGGAGGCGCTCCGCCACGGGGACGGGTGCGGAGGCGGGGCCCAGGGTGCGGACCTCGTTGGTGACGCGGCCGTGTTCGTGCAGGGTTTCCGCCAGGCCCATCAGCCGGTCCAGTCCGTGGGGGTACTTGCGCGCGGCGACGATCGTGCCGACTCCCGGCAGTCGGTCCACCAGGCCCTCGGCGCGGAGGAGGTCGAGGGCCTGGCGGACGGTGTTGCGGGAGGCGCCGTAGTCGGTGCCGAGGGTGGTTTCGTGCGGGAGCGTGCCGTCCGGGAAGCCGCCGGTGAGGATCTGGTGGCGGAGGAGATCGGCAAGCTGCCTGGCCTGGTCCGCACGCAGCCGGCGACGCGTGCGGTGGGCGGCGACGGTGGTCGCGGCGCCCTGACCGGCGTGGTCTCGGATGCGGTCGGTGGGTGGCATGTTTTGAACCATACCGAGGCGGTAGGGAAAGCTGTGTTGCCGAAGTGTTGCGCCATGTGCCGAGGCGTCAGGAACGCCGCTGAACTGGGGTTTCGCCGACGATGGGGGCAAGATCTGCCACTGCCGGGTGAGCGGGCGCCGACGGCTCGGGCGCCCGGGGCCGGGTTCGCTTCCGGCGCCGGCAGGGTGCCTCCCCCAGAGGGGCCCCAGCGCCCACCCGTGCCGCCCTGGGTCCCCGGGGCGGCAGGGCTCCGGGGGAGGAACGACTGCCCGAAGCGACGACCGACCGCCCGCGGCTAGGGCAGGCTCGGCACCACCCGCCCCGTCACTTCCCCGAGACCCACCCGCGTCCCACCCGGACCCGGCGCCCACGCGGTCAGTGTCACCACGTCCCCGTCCTCCAGGAACGTCCGTTTGCCGTCCGGAAGTTCGAGCGGGTCCCGCCCGTTCCACGTCAGCTCCAGCAGTGAGCCGCGTTCGTGCTCCGTCGGGCCGCTCACCGTGCCGGAGCCGTAGAGGTCGCCGGTGCGCAGGGACGCGCCGTTCACCGTCATGTGCGCCAGCTGCTGGGCCGCCGTCCAGTACATGGTGGAGAACGGCGGCTCGGAGACGACATGGCCGTTGATCGCGACGGAGATGCGCAGGTCGTAGCCCCCCGGTTCCTCCTGTGAGTCGTCCAGGTACGGCAGCAGCGGATGCGTGCGCCCGGGCGGGGCCACCCGCGCGTCCTCCAGCGCGTCCAGCGGGGTGATCCACGCCGAGACCGACGTGGCGAACGACTTGCCGAGGAACGGCCCGAGCGGCACGTACTCCCAGGCCTGGACGTCCCGCGCCGACCAGTCGTTGAGCAGGCAGAGCCCGAACACATGGTCGCGGAAGGCCGTGAGCGGCACCGGCCGCCCCAGCCGCGACGGCACGCCCACCACGAAGCCCACCTCCGCCTCGATGTCCAGACGGACGGACGGCCCGAACACCGGTGCCGGGTCGGCGGGCGCCTTGCGCTGTCCCGACGGCCGCACGACATCCGTGCCCGACACCACCACCGTGCCGGACCGGCCGTGGTAGCCGATCGGCAGATGCTTCCAGTTGAGGGTCAGGGAATCCGCCGCGTCCGGGCGGAAGATCTGCCCGACGTTGCGGGCGTGGTTCTCGGAGGCGTAGAAGTCGACGTAGTCCGCGACCTCGAAGGGCAGGTGCAGCGTCACCTCGGAGAGCGGGTGCAGCAGCGGCTCCACGGTCTCCCGGTGCGCGGGCACCGTCACCCACGCCGTCAGCGCCCGCCGCACATCCGACCAGGTCGTGCGGCCCGCGGCCAGCAGCGGGTTCAGGGACGGACGCGCCAGCAGGGAGGCGTACGGGGAGCCGAGCGCCGTGGCCGCCGCGCCCGCGTCGAGCACATGGTCGCCCAGGCGGACGCCGACGCGCCGCTCGTCGGAGTCGGCGGGGGAGAAGACGCCGTAGGGGAGGTTGTGCGGGCCGAAGGGGTCGCCCTCGGGGACGTCGAAGGGGGGCATGGGATGCTGCCTCGCTTTCGTGCACTTCGGGTGTGCCGTGCATGGGGGTGCGTTTCAGTGCGTTCCATGCGGTCGCCGCACACGTTACGGGTGAGTCATCTGTCTTGGGCAGTGTCTAAAGAGTTTGCAATGTCCGTATTGGTCTTGTCGGAGGGGTCAATTCCGGCTTAGCGTCCTTTGGGGGACACGGACGGGGTGGGTCCGGTCCGTAGGGGGGACACGTGGGGGGACCCGTGGCCAGGAGCACCGGCGGTGTGCCGTTCGACGCGGACCGCGACGTGCCGGGGCTCATCGTGAAGTTCGGCGACTACCCGCTCCACCACGGCGGGGTCGGCGCGATCCGCAGCCTCGGCCGGCTCGGCATACCGATGTATGCGATCACGGAGGACCGCTACACGCCGGCCGCGGCCTCCCGCTATCTGCGGCGCGCCTTCGTGTGGCCGACCACCGGGACCGAGAAGCCGGAGCGGCTCGTGGAGGGCCTGCTGCGCGTCGGGCGCCGTATCGGCCGGCCGGCGGTCCTCGTCCCCACCGACGAGGAGGCAGCGGTCCTGATCGCCGAGCACCAGGACGCCCTGACCGGCCCCTTCCTGTTTCCCAAGGTGGAGGCGGGGCTCCCGCGGCGCCTCGCCAGCAAGCAGGGACTGCACGAACTGTGTGTGGAACACGGCATCCCCAGCCCCCAGGCGGCCTTCCCGCAGTCGTACGACGACATTCTGCGCTTCGCCGGCAAGGCCCGCTTCCCGCTCGTGGCGAAGAACCGCGAGGCGTTCGTGCGCCGCGAACGGCCCGCGGTGGGCGGCACGACGAAGATCGCCACCCGTGACGGGCTGCTCAGGCTCGCCCGCGACTGGGGCGAGAAGCCGGGCGTGATCCTCCAGGAGTACCTGCCCCGGGAGCAGGCCGAGGACTGGATCGTGCACGCCTACTTCGACCAGGACTCCACCCCGCTCGCCCTGTTCACCGGCGTCAAGGTGCGCTCGTGGCCGCCCCACGCGGGCATGACGGCCAACGCGTACGTCGTCGACAACCCGGAACTCGCCGATCTCGCCGCACGTTTCGTCAAACAGATCGGCTTCACCGGCATCGTCGACCTCGACCTGCGCTTCGACCGGCGCGACGGACAGTACAAACTGCTCGACTTCAACCCGCGCATGGGCGCCCAGTTCCGGCTGTTCGAGAACGAATCGGGGGTGGACGTCGTCCGCGCCATGCACCTGGACCTGACCGGCCGTGCCGTACCGGAGGGGGAACAGCGCGCCGGCCACCGGTACATCGTGGAGAACATCGACCTGCCGGCCCTGCTCGCCTACCGCCGCAGCGGCTACACGACACCGCACGCACCGGCCCGTGCGAGCGGCACGGAACTGGCCTGGTTCGCGGGGGACGACCCACTGCCGTTCGTCACGATGCTCGCGCGCTTCGTGCGGCCGGGCGCGAAGCACCTGTATCAGCTGTGGCGGACCAACCGCCGCGGCAGCACGACCCGTACGTCGTAGGCGTACGACCGGTACGTCGCAGGCGTACACGCTCCACCACGAAGTAGGCACGTCGCGTCCTGGGGAGGGACTTCGTGATTCAACCGGTAGCAGTCATCGGTGCCGGGCCGTTCGGCCTGTCCACCGCCGCCCATCTGCGCGGGCGCGGTATCCCGGTCCGCGTCTTCGGTGAGCCCATGGTCAGCTGGCGCGACAACATGCCCGCGGGCATGCTCCTGAAGTCCACTCCGGTCGCCTCGAACATCGACGCGCCCCAGCGCGGCCACACCCTGGCCGACTACTGCGACGCGGCGGGCATCCGCCGACTGGTGACGGACGAGGACATCATCCCGGTCGAGACGTTCATCGCGTACGGGGAGTGGTTCCAGCAGAAGCTGGTGCCCGAGCTGGAGCGGGTCCGGGTGGTCTCCGTGGACCGCCACAAGGGCGGTGGCTTCGATCTCAAGCTGGACTCGGGCGAGTTGTTCACCGCTCGGGCGGTCGTGGTGGCGACCGGCCTGTCGGGACTCGCCCACCTCCCACCGGAGCTGGCCGCCGCGGCAGTCGACGGCCCCACGCCCACCGGTCCGGTCTCGCACAGCTCCCAGCACCATGACCTCAGCCGGTTCTCAGGCAAGGAACTGCTGGTCGTGGGCGCCGGCCAGTCCGCGTTGGAGACGGCGGCGCTGGCGGCCGAGGCGGGCGCACGGGTGCGCGTCGTAGCGCGCGGGCAGGGCAGGGTCGCCTTCGGCGCACCCCCGTGGGACCAGCCGAAGCTGCGCCCCGAGTCGCCCTTCGGCCGTGCCTGGTCCCTGTGGGCGCTGAGCTACTACCCCCACCCGTACCGCTTCCTGCCCGCCCAGACCCGCCACTACCTGGTGAGCCGCGTCCTCGGCCCGCTCGGCGCGTGGTGGCTGCGCGACCGCTTCCAGGAGAACGTGCAGGTGCGTGAGGTCGTCGGCATCCTCAGCGCGTCGGTGGCGGACGGCAGCCCGGCCCTGACGGTCCGGACCCACACGGGCCGCACGGAGGAGATGACCGCGGACCACGTCATCGCCGCGACCGGCTATCGCGTGGACATCTCCGCGATGGACTTCCTGGGCCATGAGCTGCGTACACGCCTGGCGGTGAGCCGGGGCGCGCCCAAGCTCGGCGCGGGCTATGTGTCCTCGGTCCCGGGCCTGTACTTCACGGGCCTGCCGGCGGCGGCCTCCTACGGACCGGTGATGCGGTTCGTCTGTGGCACGGAGTTCGCGTCGCCGCGCCTGGCGAAGCACCTGGCGACGGCCCACGGCTGACCCCGGTCGGCCACCGGACCACCGCGTGGCCCTTCCCCCTCGGAAGGGCCACAGGGCCACGGTTGTCGAGCCGGATGCCGACCGGTTCTCGGAGGGGGCCGATGCCGACCGGTTCTTTGGCAGGAGGGCCAGAGGTCGGCCGCAGGCCAGTCGTAGGTCAGCGGTAGGTCGGCGGTAGGTCGGCCGGTTCACGACGGGTGGCCGGACGTCGGCTGGTTCGCGGTGAGTCGTGGGGGTGTTCCATCCGTATTCTCTGATCATGGCCGCACCCCTCGCATATTCACTCATCGCCACTGACCTGGACGGGACGCTGCTGCGCGGCGACGACACGCTCTCCGACCGGTCGAGGGACGCGCTGGCGCGGGCCGCCGCGGTCGGCGCGCAGCACCTCGTGGTGACGGGGCGTCCGGCCCCCAGGGTGCGGCCGCTACTCGACGACCTGGGCGGCAGGGGGCTCGCGGTGTGCGGGCAGGGCGCGCAGGTGTACGACGCCGGCGCGGACCGGTTGCTGTTTTCCGTCACCCTGGACCGGGAGTTGGCCGAGACCGCGCTCGGCAAGATCGAGGCCGAGGTGGGGCAGGTGTACGCGGCCGTCGACCAGGACGGCGTGGACGGGCTCACGCTCATCGAACCCGGATACCGGATGCCGCACCCCACGCTGCCCGCGGTGCGGGTCCAACGGCGCGACGACCTGTGGTGCGCGCCCATCAGCAAGGTGCTGCTGCGCCATCACGCCCTGACCGACGACGAGTTGGCGACGGCGGCGCGCAGCGCGGTCGGTTCGCTGGCGACGGTCACCATGTCCGGGCCCGGCACAGTCGAACTCCAGCCATGCGGCATCACCAAGGCGACAGGGCTCGCGCTCGCCGCCGAGTATCTGGGTCTGGGGCCGTCCCAGACCATCGCGTTCGGCGACATGCCGAACGACATCCCGATGTTCGACTGGGCCGCGCACGGCGTCGCCATGGCGAACGCCCACCCCGAACTCAAGGCGGTCGCCGACGAGATCACGAAGTCGAACGAGGACGACGGCATCGCCGTCGTCCTCGAACGACTTTTCGGGGGCCGCTAGACCTCGGCTTCAGCCTCGGTACGCGCGGCGCACAGCGTCAGTACGCGCTGTTGACGTTGTCGATGGAGCCGTACCGGTGGGCGGCGTAGTTGCACGCGGCCGTGATGTTCGCGACCGGGTCGTAGATGTTCCAGGACGTGCCCGGCACGTGGTACGCGCGGAAGGTCGGGTCGATGACCTGGAGGAGGCCCTTGGACGGGATGCCCATCCGGGCGTTGGAGTCCCAGAGGTTGATGGCGGACGGGTTCCCCGACGACTCACGCATCACGTTGCGGTGGATGCCGTAGTAGGAGCCGGGGATCCGGTGCTGCCGCATGACGACCAGCGACTGACGGATCCAGCTGTCGAGGTTTCCGGCGCGCGTCGTCATGGTCTTGGCGGCGGCGGTCGTGGTCGTCGCGGAGGCGGGGGTCGCGGCGGAAGCGCTGGTCGCGCCCAGGACCGGAAGGGCCAGAACGGCGGCACCCGTCCCCGCGACAGCGAGGGCACGGGTGAGGCGCGCGGCCTTGGAGCGGCGGTCCAGACGGCGTGCGGGCAGGGCGAAAGCGGGCATGTCGTAGTCCTCTCCGGCGCCTGCGAGGTGAGCTGTCGGGTTCGGGCGGGGAGGTGCCCGGCCTTGTCCTCGGTGCCGAGGACTCGGCTTCACCCCAAGCCGTTCCGGCGCTGTGTCCGGTCCGGCGGCTTACCTGGGTCCCCCGCTCCTGCCGTTGGTGGTGGATGGGCTCGCGAGCGGCGGCAGGATTCGGCGGTCCGCTCGGATCGATTGGGAAGGTATGCGAGAGCACATGTCGGGAACAAGCCTGGAAGTCACACTCCGAGGTAAATGACCTTGAAATGCGGGAATAAGGGATGTGATCCATTTTGTTGAACAGGGTTCAACTTGGCATAAGCAAAGCGGAAGTTGAGATTCCGAATGCTTCGCGTCGCCCCGCAACGGCGTGAGCTAACTCACTCGCACTTTCCTTGATCGGGATCCGCAATGCGGGATCCTGGGGCGGCAATTCGGACAAAAGGCTCGACGATCGCCTTTAGGTGGGGGTTTTATGGTGGCGAATTAGAGTAATTCGGACAGTTTCTGGATCTACGGGAACCCCCGCCCCCGGATCGGAAGGCGTGACCGACGTCACCCGTCATGCCGTAGCGGGCCGTATGGAGCCGATCTGTGCGTGCGCCTCGGGATTCCGGGCGTCCCGGCGGGATCGGAGGTGAGCCCGGCCGGGTGATGGTGCCGAGCGGGGCGTCCGGGGGGTCGCGTGGCCCTGCGGAGGCCTTCGGGGTGCGGGGCTGCTCCGGAAGCGGGATGCGAGGGGCGTTTCCGGGGACCGGTGCGCGTCGCCGGCCACCGGAAGGGGCAGCTTTCCGCTATGTCGCTCCAAACCCGCTCGTATCACCTGATCAAGAACATACCTCTCGTGATCCGATACGGCCCGGCCTGGAACAGCGGGCACTCGTGGTGATCGAAACCTGACCGGATACGCTGACTTGAGTGATGGCGGCGACAGATCGACAAACTCGGTGAGTCGAGTCGTCCTGACGACGTCATCGATCAAGTGACCGACCTCGATACCGACCGTGTGATCGTCAGCAGACGTCAGCAGACAGGAGACCTCACGTGACCGTCGTCGGGCCGTTCGGGCTGAGCGTGCGGGACCAGGCTCTGGAAGCCGATGTCCAGGCCGGATTGGCCGCTGTCGAGGAAGGGCTGCTCGACGCCACGAAGAGCGAGGTGCCCTTCATCACCGAGGCCGCGCAGCATCTCGTGCGCGCGGGCGGGAAGCGGTTCCGGCCGCTGCTCGTCATGCTCGCGGCGCAGTTCGGTGACCCGTACGCGCCGGGGGTCGTCCCCTCGGCCGTGGTCGTGGAACTCACCCACCTCGCCACGCTGTACCACGACGACGTGATGGACGAGGCCGAGGTGCGGCGCGGGGTGGCCAGCGCGAACAGCCGCTGGGGCAACTCGGTGGCGGTCCTCACCGGCGACTTCCTGTTCGCCCGCGCGTCCCACATCCTGGCCGACCTCGGCCCGGAGGCGGTCCGTATCCAGGCGGAGGCGTTCGAGCGGCTCGTCACCGGCCAGATCCTGGAGACGGCGGGCCCGCGGGACGGCCGTGACCCGGTGGAGCACTATCTCGACGTCCTCGCCGGCAAGACGGGCTCCCTGGTGGCGGTGGCGTGCCGCTTCGGCGCGATGATGTCGGGCGCCGACGAGACGGTCGTGGATGTGCTGACGCAGTACGGCGAGCGTCTCGGCGTGGCGTTCCAGCTGGCCGACGACGTCCTGGACATCGCCTCCGACTCCCACGAGTCCGGCAAGACGCCGGGGACGGACCTGCGCGAGGGCATCGCGACCCTCCCGGTCCTGCGCCTGCGCGAGCGCGCGCAGCGGCACGGGCTGCCGGAGGACGTCGCCCTGTGCGAGCTGCTGGACTCCGACCTCACGGACGACGACCGCCACGCCGACGCCCTCGCCCGGCTCCGGGTCCACCCGGCCCTCGAACAGGCCCGCCGCGACGCCGTCCGCTACGCGCAGGACGCCCGCTCGGCCCTGGCCCCGCTGCCGGACTGCGGCGCGAAGGCGGCCCTGACGGACATGTGCGACGCGGTGGTGCACCGGGCAGGGTGACGCGCCACGCGCCTCCCCGAGACCCGCGCCTGGCGTGTGCCACGTCACACGCCTTTCGGCCCGCCCTGACGACCCCTAGGGGTGGGGCACCGTGCCCCGCCTTTCGTGTCATACCCCAGAAGTACGCGGAGTTGGCCCCGCGGTCTGACGCTTCCCTCCCGGCGATTTGGTCCTATGGAGAGGACCACCTCACAGGAGTCCGGGGGAGAATGGCGGCGCAGGGGTGGACGAGTGCACAGACAGCAGGCCGCCGCCGACGACGGAGGTAAGGCACACATGGCACCGTACGAATCCGACGACAGCACACCCGCCGGGGAGGCCGAGGACGTACGCGACGGGCGGCGCAGGGCCGCGCGGTACGTCGTCCCGGTCACGGTCGTGGGCGTGGCGGCGGCGACCATCGGGCTCGTCCCGGCGTTCGCCGGTTCCGGGGACCCCGACCTGCCGAAGATCAGCGCGCAGCAGCTCATCGAGAAGATCGCCAAGTCGGACGTCCAGCAGATGTCCGGCACGGTGACGATCAGCACGGACCTGGGCCTGCCCAACCTGGGCGGCCTGGAGGACAGCCTGGCCTCGGGCGCGCTCTCCCGGGGCGAGCAGGGCAAGGGCGACTCGGCCGCCGACCCGAGCTCCAAGCTGCTGGAGCTGGCCTCCGGCACCCACACCGTGCGGGTCGCCGCCGACGGCCAGGACAAGCAGAAGCTCTCGCTCATCGAGAAGGCCGCCGAGTACAGCGTCATCCGAAACGGCGACCAGGTGTGGGCGTACGACAGCGCGTCCAACCAGGCGTACCACGTGACCGGCGCGGGCGAGCACAAGAGCGGTGAGAGGGCGTCCAAGGACGTGCCCGCCACACCCAGGGACTTCGCCGATCAGGCCCTGAAGGCGGCCGACAGGACCACCTCGGTGACGGTCGACGGCACGGCCCAGGTCGCGGGCCGGGACGCCTACAAGCTGCTCATCCGGCCGAAGCAGTCGGGTACGACGGTCGGCGCGATCAGCATCGCGGTCGACGCGAAGACCGGGCTGCCGCTGAAGTTCACGCTGACCCCGGCGAAGGGCGGCGCGGCGGTGCTGGACGTGGGCTTCACCCAGGTCTCGTTCGCCAAGCCGGCCGCGTCGACGTTCGACTTCGCGCCGCCCAAGGGCACGAAGGTCACCCAGGGCGACGACCTGAAGGCCGGGCACGAGGAGGCCGGGCGCGAGGCGCAGCACAAGGACACCGGGGGAACGCCCTGGGGCGGTGCGTCGAAGACCATCGGCGAGGGCTGGAACGCGATCTACGTGTTCGACACCGGCAGCAAGGGCGGCGTGCCGTCCGGATCGCCGTCCGGCGAGGGCGCGGCCTCCGGCTTCCTGAACTCGCTCGGCGACCACGTCACCGGCAAGTTCGGCTCGGGCACGGTCTTCTCCACCCGCCTGGTCAACGCCCTGATCACGGACAACGGCAAGGTGTACGCGGGCGCGGTCACCAAGGACGCGCTGGTGAAGGCGGCGAACGCGGGGAAGTGACCCCCGTACGGCGTACGGACGAAGGGGAGCAGGAGAGCCCATGGAGGAACTGCCCGCCGCGGAAGCGGAGTCGAAGGACTCACCGGCGCGGGCGGCGAGTGACCCCGAGGCCCCGGTCATCGCCACCCGCGCCCTCACCAAGCGCTACCGCGACGGGCAGCTCGCCGTGGACGGGCTCGATCTGACCGTCCCGGCGGGCAGCGTCTTCGGCTTCCTCGGGCCGAACGGCTCCGGCAAGACGACCACCATCCGCATGCTGATGGGCCTGATCGAGCCCACCTCGGGCTCGGCACGCGTGCTGGGGCAGCCCATGCCCCGGGCCACGCGCAGCGTGCTCCCGCACGTCGGCGCCCTCATCGAGGGCCCGGCGCTCTACGGCTTCCTCTCCGGCCGGGACAACCTCCTGCGCTACGACGCCGCCGACCCCACCGCCGACCCGCGCACCCGGCGGACGCGTGTCGCGGCCGCCCTCGACCGGGTCGGGCTCACGGCGGCCGCGGGCAAGAAGGCGAAGGCGTACTCCCTGGGGATGAAGCAGCGTCTCGGTCTCGCGGCCGCCCTGCTCCAGCCCCGCAGGCTCCTCGTGCTGGACGAGCCGACCAACGGCCTCGACCCGCAGGGTATGCGGGAGATCCGCTCCCTGGTCAGGGAACTGGCCTTCGACGGCACGACCGTCTTCCTCTCCTCCCACCTGCTGGACGAGATCGAGCAGGTCTGCACGCACGCGGCGGTGATGGCGCAGGGCCGGCTGATCGCGCAGGGCGCGGTGGGAGACCTGGTGGCCGGGGCGCGTGGACGTCTCGTCGTCACCACCCCGGACGTCACCGACGCGGCACGCGTCCTGAAGGAACAGGGCGTGGCCGATGTGGTGGTGGAGGTGAACCGGGTGACGGCCGAGCCCCTTGACCGGGAACTTTCCGATGTGAACGCCGCGTTGGTCACGGCGGGAGTCCGCGTACGCGGCTTCGGCGTCGAACGTGCCTCCCTGGAGGACGCGTTCGTGGCGCTCACGGGGGAGGGGTTCGATGTCGCAGGCTGAGCCGGCCGGCGTACTGCGCCGGACGAGCCCGCTGTGGACCTTCGGGCTGCTGCGCAGCGAGCTGGTGACCACGTTCCGGCGCTGGCGCACGCTCGCCCTGCTGGCCGTGCTCGCCGCCGTGCCGATCCTGGTCGGGATCGCGGTGAAGGTCCAGACGAGCGACGGGTCGGGCGGGCGGGACGGGGGCGGTGGCCCGGCGTTCATCACCCAGATCACCAACAACGGCCTGTTCCTGGTCTTCACCGCGCTCGCCGCGACGCTCCCGTTCTTCCTGCCGATGGCGATCGGCGTCATCGCGGGCGACGCCATCGCGGGCGAGGCGAACTCCGGCACCCTGCGCTACCTGCTGGTCGCCCCCGCGGGCCGTACCCGCCTGCTGCTCACCAAGTACGCCACCACGATCGCCTTCTGCCTGATCGCCACCCTCGTCGTCGCCGTCTCGGCGCTCGCGGTGGGCGCCCTGCTCTTCCCGCTGGGCGAGCTGACGACGATCTCCGGTACGCGCATCAGCTTCGCCGAGGGCCTCGGCAGGGCCCTGCTGATCGCGCTGGTCGTCGCCGCATCCCTGATCGGGGTGGCGGCCCTCGGACTGTTCGTCTCCACGCTCACGGGCAGCGGCATCGCGGCGATGGCGACGACGGTGGGCCTGCTCATCACGGTCCAGATCATGGACCAGATACCGCAGCTGCACGCGCTCCAGCCGTACTTCTTCTCGCACTACTGGCTGTCCTTCGCGGACCTGATGCGCGACCCGGTCTACTGGCACGACCTGATACGCAACCTGGGCCTGCAGGCCCTGTACGCGGCGGTCTTCGGCTCGGCGGCGTGGGCGCGGTTCACAGCGAAGGACATCACGGCCTAGGCACGGGCGGGCGGGGGCCGGTCGCGCCATCACGGTCCACCGGCCCCGCCGGGTCAGCCGCCCGGGCCGGGCCCGAGGTCGAGCAGCAGGGCCATCACGCCCACCAGTGTGGCGCTGCTGACGATCTCACCGCGTTCGATCATCGCCCGTACCCCCGGCAGCGGGACCCACTCCAGGCGGTCGGACTCGTTGCGCTCGGTCGGCTCGCCGACGCGCGTGGCGTCGTCCGTGCGGAACACGAAGTGCCGGGAGTCGGTGACACCGGCCGCGGGCTGGGCGCACATCAGCGGCCGCAGCGAGCGCGGGCGCCATCCGGTCTCCTCCTCGAGTTCGCGCCCTGCCGCCGCGGCGGGCTCCTCGCCGTCCTCGACGAGGCCCATGGGCAGCTCCCAGGCCCATGTGTCGGTGACGAAGCGGTGCCGCCACATCATGAGCACGCGCTGTTCGCGGTCGACGGCGGCTGCGACGGCGACGTCCCGCAGCCGGACCACGTGGTACTCACAGCGTGTCCCGTCGGGCTGTTCGACGTCGAGCGCCCGCAGCCGCACCCAGGGCGTCTCGTACAGCGCCCGTTCGCCGTGCACGGTCCAGCGCATGCTCAGCGCACCTCCGATCCGCCGCCCGAGGGCGTGAACGGGCCGACCAGGCGAGCCAGTCGGTCGCACTCACGGGGTGGCCGGCCCCCCAGGTCGCCGGTGCGCCAGGCGGGCACCCAGGGCACACGATGGACGCCGATCATCGACTCGATCGCCTTGACGCGCTGGGCGAGCGGGCGCGGCAGCCGGCCCGGCGCGTCCGCGACCAGCACCACGGCGTCCAGAGCGAGCCCGGGCGGGGCCGCGCCGCACCGGAAGACGTCGAGGGACCGGAGGACGGACCCCAGGCCGGTCGCGTGGGTGCGGGCGACCAGTAGCACCGAGGAGGGTTCGTCGTGCTCGGGACGGGGCCAGCCGCGGCCCGCATCGAACCCGCCGAAGACGGTGGCGAGCGTCGAGGTGCCGGCGCCGCCGTGGGTGGCCACCCAGGCGAACCGGCGTGGGCTCGCGGTGCCGTGGGACGGCGGCCGTGCACCGTCGACCACCGGCCCGCGGACCCAGATCTCCGGCCCGCCGGGCCCCTGCCGCGCGATCCCGTGCATCGCCTCTCCTCGATCGTTCCTCGCCCCTCGATCTTCACCCGCGGTGTGCGGGTTCGGTACCGGGCACCGGTTCCTGGGACGAGGCTGTGACGCGGCGGTGACGCGGGGACGAGCACGGGGGCGGGAAACTCGAAGGGGTGTGCCGTACGTCCCCGCACCCAGGGCCGGGGACGGAGACGAGGGGAGCCGACGCCGAATGGAGGCGGAGGACTTCGGCGCCTTTCCCCGACCGACCGACCCGAGTGAGGGAACGATGTCTCGACTCAGCCGCGGACAGAAGCGGGGCCGCTCCTTCGCGGGGGCCGCATACGACGGGGGTGCGGGGTCCGGGGTGACGCCGATCGAGGTCCGGGTGCCCGCGGGGACCCGCGACGGGGTGCCGGGCCCGGGAGCGACGGTGGGCGGGACGCCGGTGGTCGCGGGACCCGGGGAGCCGGTCCAGCAGGCCGTCCTGGACCACCTCCACCGCCTGGCCCGCGCCACGGGCCACCCGGTCCTCGCCTCGGTGCACGACGAACGGATCGGCTATCTCGTAGCGATCCGGGTGCACGTCGACGGCTCCAGCGAGTTCGCGGGGGAGCCGGTACGGAGGGGAGGGGCGCCCACGGCCGGAGGGGCGCCCACGGCCGCGGAGCCCGGTGGTTCGGCTCAGGCGGCACCCGTGGAGGCCGGGCCGCGCGACAAGGCCACGTACGGCCTGCGCCTGGTGGACACCCGGCAGCCGACCCCGGGCACCACGGCTCCCACGTTCCCCCGCAGGGCGGTGCACGACCCGTACGCACCGCCGGAGTCCCCGCCGCCCCCGCCGAGCACGCCACCGGCCGACATCGAGCCCGACACTCGCGTACTGCGCGCCCTGCCGGAGCCCGCCGAGTCCGAGCCCGCTCCCTCCCCCGCCCAGCGCACGCAGCCCGCCGAATCCGCCGCCCCCACGTCCCCCGGCCGTACCGTCGCGCCGTTCGGTCTGCAGGCGGTGCCCGAGCACGCCGCCTTCATCACCGCGACGTCCGGGCCGGCCCAGGCCCTGCCCGGTGCCCCGAACCACGGCGGCACCCCGCCGCCGCCCGCACCGCCGACCCCCGGCACCGTTTCGCCGCCGACAGGAACGTTCGGCCCGCCGCCGGTCATGCCGACCGCACCGTCCGCCACCCCCGCCGCTGCCGAAGCTCCCGAGCCCACCACTCGGCCCACGCCCGCCTTCTCCTCCGCCCAGACCCCCGAAGTCGCCGCGCCTGCCACCACGGAAGCGGACCCCGCCCCCGACCCCGACGCCCGCTCCGCCCCAGACTGGAAGCCCGCCGCCGACCGCACCCCCACTCCCGCCCCTGCCCCTGCCCCTGAGATCTTCCCCATCGCCGCCGGCCAGGACGACGAGGTCAAGGAGCCGCCCGTGCGGGAGTTCGACTCCGTGGCGGAGGCCGTGCTCGGGGATGCGCCGGCCGGCGGCGTGTACGGGCCCGTCTCCGAGTCCATGGCCCGGATCAGCGCGGCCGTGAAGCAGGGCCGTCTCGAGGAGGCGTCCGGGCTGGCCGAGCAGGCCGTCGCCGAGTCGGCCGCGAGCCTCGGCGACGAGCACCCCGACGTCCTGCACCTGCGCGAACTCACCGCCTACATCGCCTACCTGGCGACGGACCCCCTGCGCTCCTTCCGCCTGTCGCTGGACCTGGCCCGCATCCGGCACCGCCTCGGCGACCCGCGCGGGGCCTACGGCAACGTGCAGAGCGCGGCCGCCGCCTGGCGCGCCGTACGCGAACCGGTCCAGGGGCTGGACCTCGGCCGCGACCTCATCGCCGTATGGAGCGAACTCGCGGCCCAGGACGGCCCCGCCGCCGACGACCTCGACCAGCTCGAGAAGGCCCGCAGCCGCATGGGCCGCCTGGCCGAGCGCGCTCGCAAGGCGTCCGGCGAGCGGCCTGCCGTCCAGTAGGCGCCACGGCGGCTACGGCGTGGCGTCCACCGGGTCCGCGTCCGCGGTCCGGCTCACCGTCGCGGTGGCGGCGCGGGCGCCCGGGATCGCCCCGCCGAGCGTCCGCGCGGCCCGCCGCGCGGTGCGCAACGCGTCCGCCGTCAGCAGCGACAGCGCCAGCCAGACCAGCGCGAAGCCCGCCCAGCGCTCGGGCGGCATCGCCTCGTGGAAGTAGAGGATGCCCAGCAGGAACTGGAAGACGGGCGCCAGGTACTGCAGCAGCCCCAGCGTCGACAGGGGAACCCGTATGGCCGCGGCCCCGAAGCAGACGAGCGGCAGCGCGGTGACCACCCCGGTGGCCGCGAGCAGCGCCGCGTGACCCGCCCCCCGGGATGTGAACGTCGACTCGCCGTGCGCCGACAGCCACAGCAGATACGCCAGCGCCGGCAGGAACTGCACGGCGGTCTCCGCGGCCAGCGACTCGATGCCGCCGAGGCTGACCTTCTTCTTCACCAGCCCGTAGGTGGCGAAGGAGAACGCAAGACACAGGGAGATCCACGGCGGACGGCCGTAGCCGATCGTGAGGACGAGCACGGCGGCGAAGCCGACCCCGACCGCCGCCCACTGCACCGGCCGCAGCCGTTCCTTCAGGAGCAGCACGCCCATGGCGATGGTGACGAGCGGGTTGATGAAGTAGCCGAGCGAGGCCTCCACCACGTGGCCGCTGTTCACGGCCCAGATGTAGACGCCCCAGTTGACGGTGATGACAGCCGCGGCGACCGTGATCAGCGCGAGCCGGCGCGGCTGCCGGAGCAGTTCCCCCGCCCAGGACCAGCGCCGCATCACCAGCAGTGCGAGGGCGACCAGGACCAGGGACCACACCATTCGGTGAGCGAGGATCTCCATCGCCCCGGCGGGCTTCAGCAGGGGCCAGAACAGCGGGACGAGCCCCCACATGCCGTACGCGGCGAAGCCGTTCAGCAGACCTGTCCGTCGCTCACCCTTCGGCTCCCCGGCCACGGGCCCTCCCTCACGCTCGCGGCTGCCCGGTGCAGCCTCCACGAAGGTAGCGCGAGGACCCCCGCCTGTCATGCCCGTATCGGCATACGGTCATGACAGGCGGGGGCTGGGAAGCTCAAGGGCCCGAAGGGGGAGTTCAGCCCTTGAGCGCGGCGGTGATCGCCTCGGTGAGCGGGGTGGTCGGGCGGCCGGCCAGGCGGGAGAGGTCGCCGGTGGTGACCTCCAGCTCGCCCTTCTCGATGGACGCGTCCACGCCGGCGAGGACCGCGGCGAGCGGCTCGGGCAGCCCGGCGCCCTTCAGGATCCCCTCGTACGCCTCGACGGGGACGGCGTTGTATGTGATCTCCTTGCCGGTCTGCTTGCTCAGCTCGGCGGCGTACTCGGCGAAGCCCCACGCCTCGTCGCCGCCCAGCTCGTACGCCTTGTTCTCGTGGCCCTCGCCGGTCAGTACGGCGACCGCGGCGGCCGCGTAGTCGGCGCGCGAGGCGGAGGAGACGCGTCCCTCGCCGGCTGCCTGGACGACGGCGCCGTGCTCGAGGACGGGGGCGAGGTTCTCGGTGTAGTTCTCGTGGTACCAGCCGTTGCGCAGCAGCACATACGGCACGCCCGAGGCCAGGATCGCCTGCTCGGTGGCCCGGTGGTCGTCGGCGAGGGCGGCCTTCAGGCTGCCGGGAGCGCTGGTGTAGGCGAAGAGGGCGACTCCGGCGGCCTTGGCGGCGTCGAGGACCACCTGGTGCTGCTGGACGCGGCCCTTGTCGAACTCGTTGCCGGAGATCAGCAGCACCTTGTCGCCGGCCGAGAACAGGCCGTCGAAGGTCTCCGGAGCGTTGTAGTCGGCGACGGCGATCCGCACGCCGCGCTCCGCGAGGTCGGCGGCCTTCTCCGGGGTGCGGACGACCGCGGTGATCTGCTCGGCCGGAACCTTCTCCAGCAACTGCTCCACCACATGACGGCCGAGGTGTCCGGTGGCTCCGGTGACGACGATGCTCATGACTTGGATCTCCTTGTGGGGTGCTTTCTTACACTCACCCTAGGAGGTGCGCTAACTAAGCGAAAGTACCCACTTTGAAGTAAGGTACTGGCATGACAGTAAGTGATGGAGCCGCCGGCAGGCGCGACGCCGCCGAGGCGATGTGCCCCTACCGCCTCGTCCTGGAACACGTCACCAGCCGCTGGGGCGTGCTCGTCCTGATCGAGCTCCTCGACCGCCCCCACCGCTTCAGCGAGTTGCGCCGGGCGATCGGGCGGACCGCCCGGGTCAGCGAGAAGATGCTCACCCAGACCCTGCAGACCCTGGAACGCGACGGTCTGGTGCACCGGGACGCCAAGCCCGTGATCCCGCCGCGCGTCGACTACTCCCTCACCGGCCTGGGCCGCGAGGCCGCCGAGCAGGTGCGGGCGCTGGCGCTGTGGACCCACGACCGCATGGCGGACGTGGAGAAGGCCCGGCAGGCATACGACGAGGCCCGGGCGTTGTCCGCCCGGGCCTCGTGAACGGCGGCTCAGCTCAGCCGACGACGGTCCAGGTGTCCCCGCCGGCGAGCAGGGTGGCCAGGTCGCCCTTGCCGTTCTGCTCGATGGCGGCATCGAGCTGGTCGGCCATCGCCGTGTCGTAGACGGGCCGCTCCACGGACCGGAACACGCCGATCGGGGTGTGGTGGAGGGTGTCCGGGTCGGCGAGGCGGGAGAGCGCGAAGGCCGTGGTGGAGGAGGCGGAGTGCGCGTCGTGGACCAGGATGTCCGCCTCGTTCTCCGGGGTGACGGTGACGACCTTCAGGTCGCCGGTCTGCCGGTCCCGTACGACACCGCGCGCGCCGTCCGATCCGAACCGGATCGGCTGCCCGTGCTCCAGCCGGATCAGGGCCTCGTCGGCGCTCTGCTTGTCCTTGAGCGCGTCGAAGGCGCCGTCGTTGAAGATGTTGCAGTTCTGGTAGATCTCGATCAGCGCCGTGCCCGGGTGGGCCGCGGCCTGGCGCAGCACCTCGGTGAGGTGCTTTCGGTCGGAGTCGATCGTGCGGGCCACGAAGGACGCCTCCGCGCCGAGGGCGAGCGACACGGGGTTGAACGGCGCGTCGAGGGAGCCCATCGGAGTCGACTTGGTGATCTTGCCGACCTCTGAGGTGGGGGAGTACTGGCCCTTGGTCAGGCCGTAGATCCGGTTGTTGAACAGCAGGATCTTCAGGTTCACGTTGCGGCGCAGCGCGTGGATCAGGTGGTTGCCGCCGATGGACAGCGCGTCACCGTCACCGGTGACCACCCACACGCTCAGATCGCGCCGCGAGGCCGCGAGCCCGGTCGCGATGGCGGGCGCCCGGCCGTGGATGGAGTGCATGCCGTACGTGTTCATGTAGTACGGGAAGCGGGACGAGCAGCCGATCCCGGAGACGAAGACGATGTTCTCCCGGGCGAGGCCAAGCTCCGGCATGAAGCCCTGGACGGCGGCGAGGATCGCGTAGTCACCGCAGCCGGGGCACCAGCGCACTTCCTGATCGGACTTGAAGTCCTTCATGGACTGCCTGGCCACGGCCTTGGGGACGAGCGAAAGCGCCTCGATCGTGCCCGTGCCTTCCGTGGTCGTCTCAGCCATCGATGGCCTCCTTGAGCGCCGCGGCGAGCTGCTCCGCCTTGAACGGCATGCCGTTGACCTGGTTGTAGGAGTGGGCGTCGACCAGGTACTTCGCCCGGATCAGGGTGGCGAGCTGGCCGAGGTTCATCTCGGGGATCACCAGCTTCTCGTAACGTCCCAGCACCGCGCCGAGATTCCGCGGGAACGGGTTGACGTGCCGCAGATGGGCCTGCGCGATCGACTCCCCGGCCGCACGCAGCCGGCGCACCGCCGCGGTGATCGGCCCGTACGTCGAGCCCCAGCCGAGCACCAGGGTGCTCGCGCCGTGCGGGTCGTCCACCTCCACATCGGGTACCACGATCCCGTCGACCTTCGCCTGGCGGGTGCGAACCATGAAGTCGTGGTTGGCGGGGTCGTAGGAGATGTTGCCGGTGCCGTCCTGCTTCTCGATGCCGCCGATGCGGTGCTCCAGGCCGGGCGTGCCCGGGACCGCCCATGGGCGGGCCAGGGTCTGGGGGTCGCGCTTGTAGGGCCAGAACACCTCGGTGCCGTCGTCCAGGGTGTGGTTCGGGCCCTGCGCGAACTGCACCCTGAGGTCGGGCAGCTCGTCCAGCTCGGGGATGCGCCACGGCTCCGAGCCGTTGGCCAGGTAGCCGTCGGAGAGCAGGAAGACCGGGGTGCGGTAGGTCAGCGCGATCCGGGCCGCCTCCAGGGCGGCGTCGAAGCAGTCGGCCGGGGTGCGCGGGGCGATCACCGGGACCGGGGCCTCGCCGTTGCGGCCGTACATCGCCTGCAGCAGGTCCGCCTGCTCGGTCTTGGTGGGCAGACCGGTGGACGGGCCGCCGCGCTGGATGTCGACGATCAGCAGCGGCAGTTCCAGGGAGACCGCGAGACCGATCGTCTCGCTCTTGAGCGCGATGCCCGGCCCGGAGGTGGTGGTCACGGCCAGCGACCCGCCGAAGGCGGCACCGAGGGCAGCGCCGATGCCGGCGATCTCGTCCTCGGCCTGGAAGGTGCGCACACCGAAGTTCTTGTGCTTTGACAGCTCGTGCAGGATGTCCGAGGCCGGAGTGATCGGGTACGAGCCCAGGAACAGCGGCAGGTCCGCCTGACGTGAGGCGGCGATCAGGCCGTACGCCAGCGCCAGGTTCCCGGAGATGTTGCGGTAGGTGCCCACCGGGAACGCCTTGACGGCCGGGGCGACCTCGTAGGAGACCGCGAAGTCCTCCGTCGTCTCCCCGAAGTTCCACCCCGCCCGGAACGCGGCGATGTTCGCCGCGGCGATGTCCGGCTTCTTGGCGAACTTCGTCTTCAGGAACGCCTCGGTGCCCTCGGTGGGCCGGTGGTACATCCAGCTCAGCAGGCCGAGCGCGAACATGTTCTTGCTGCGCTCGGCCTCCTTGCGGGTGAGGTCGAAGTCCTTCAGCGCCTCGACGGTGAGGGTGGTCAGCGGCACCGGGTGGACGTTGTAGCCGTCGAGCGACCCGTCCTCCAGGGGAGAGGCGGCGTAGCCGACCTTCTGCATCGCGCGCTTGGTGAACTCGTCGGTGTTGACGATGATCTCCGCGCCGCGCGGCAGGTCGCCCACGTTGGCCTTCAGGGCGGCCGGGTTCATGGCCACCAGCACGTTCGGCGCGTCGCCCGGGGTGAGGATGTCGTGGTCGGCGAAGTGCAGCTGGAACGACGACACACCCGGCAGCGTCCCGGCAGGGGCGCGGATCTCGGCGGGGAAGTTCGGCAGGGTGGACAGGTCGTTGCCGAAGGAGGCCGTCTCCGAGGTGAAACGGTCGCCGGTGAGCTGCATACCGTCACCGGAGTCCCCCGCGAACCGGATGATCACCCGGTCGAGCCGGCGCACGTCCTTCGTGCCCGCCGGTTTGCGCTGTTCTCCTACGACGGCTCCGTCCGCCTGTCCCGCTGGACTGCTGACCTGGCTGGTCACTGAACTGGACCTCCCTCGAGGCGGCTGTCTGGGAGTGGCCGTCCCACCGGCCTTCCCAGGACCAACCCTACGTCGGTAAGGGTCGCCTTCCCTCGACCGTTCGCATGATGGACACCATCGTGAGACGGTCCGGCGCCCCGACTTGTCATCATTTGTTCGCTCGCCCCCCGGGTGCTGCGCGTGAAAAAGGCTCCCTGCTCGTCCTTCGGCCGGCACTGGCGTACGCGACGGCACCGGAGCCCCGGTTGTGTCCGGATCCGGCAGCGCCGCCTGACACAGTCTCAGCTGTTCAGGAGTTGAGATAGGTGAGCACGGCCAGAACACGCCGGTGATCCCCGTCACTCGGGGACAGACCGAGCTTCAGGAAGATGTTGCTGACGTGCTTCTCGACGGCTCCGTCGCTGACGACGAGCTGCCGGGCGATCGCGGAGTTCGTCCGTCCCTCGGCCATCAGCCCGAGCACCTCCCGCTCCCGCGGGGTGAGCGCCGCCAGCACGTCCTGCTTGCGGCTGCGCCCGAGCAGCTGTGCGACCACCTCGGGGTCCAGCGCGGTGCCTCCCTCGGCGACCCGCACGACGGCGTCCACGAACTCGCGCACCTCGGCGACCCGGTCCTTGAGCAGATAGCCGACGCCACGACTGGAACCGGCCAGCAGTTCGGTGGCGTACCGCTCCTCCACATACTGCGACAGCACGAGCACCCCCAGTCCGGGATGCGCCCTGCGCAGCTGGACCGCGGCCCGGACACCTTCGTCCGTGTGGGTCGGCGGCATCCGCACGTCGGCGACGACGACATCGGGCAACTCGCCCTGGTCCGCCAGCTCGGTGATGGTCTTGATCAGCACCTCCGCGTCCCCGACACCGGCGACGACGTCATGCCCGCGGTCGGTCAGCAGCCGGGTCAGCCCCTCCCTGAGCAGCACAGAATCCTCGGCGATGACGACACGCACCCTGTCCTCCACGATCCCCCCGGCCCCCGCAACCTGTCTCCGGTCCGCACGACAGGCTCCAGCATTCCAGGATCGGGACGCGCGCGGGGTCGCTGCGGGGGCGAAAGGGGGGTGTGTCAGGCGGACGGGCGGAAGAATCCGGCGTCGCACCGCCGGGGGCTACGCCCGCCAGGGCAACTCCGCGGTGATCCGCGTAGGCCCCCCGACCGGCGAATCCACCACCAGCACGCCGTCCACCGCGTCGAGCCGCCCCGCCAGGCCCGCCAGCCCCGACCCGCCGGAGGCGTCGGCGCCCCCGACCCCGTCGTCGGTCACCTGCAGCAGCAGCCGGTCCTGCGCCTGCCACACATCCACCGTCGCCCGCGACGCCCGCGCATGCTTGCTCACGTTCTGCAGCAGCTCCGACACCGTGAAGTAGGCGATCCCCTCGATCGCCGGTGCCGGCCGGGACGGCAGGTCCACCTCCACATCCACCGGCACGGCGCACCGCGAGGCCACCGCCGACAGCGCGGCATCGAGGCCGCGGTCGGTGAGGACCGCCGGATGGATCCCACGGGCCAGGTCCCGCAACTCCTGCAGCGCCGTCTTCACCTCGCCGTGCGCGTCCTCCACCATCCGGGCCGCCGCCTGCGGATCCTCCGCCAGCTTCTCCTTCGCCAGCCCCAGATCCATGGCCAACGCCACCAGCCGGGCCTGCGCCCCGTCGTGCAGGTCGCGCTCGATGCGCCGCAGATCCGCCGCCGCCGTGTCCACCACCGCCCCGCGGTCCGACTCCAGCTCCACCACCCGGGTCGCCAGCCGCGAGGGTCCGAGCAGCCCGTGCACCAGCAGCCGGTCCACGGTCGTCAGCCCCCGGACGATCCAGGGCGTGGCCAGTGTGATCAGCAGCCCCACCAGCGCGGTCACCGTGATCTCGAACGGGTTGTCGACGTACACGTGGTGCGTCTCGTCGCCGTACAGCTGGATGCCGCCGTGACCGGCGTACACCGGGAACACCCAGAACCACAGCGGATACGTCAGCAGCGCCCACCCGCACGTCCAGAAACTCACCCCCACCGAGAACGAGAACACCGCCCACGGGAACTGCAGCACCGTGTACAGCATGTGCCGCCACGACGTCCCGCTCTTGAGCATCGCCCCCGTCCACGCCATCGCCCCGCGCCCGTTCATCCGCAGCGGCTCCGGAGCGGCCGCCTCCAGCCCCAGCAGCCCCCGCGCCCGGGCCCGCTCCAGCGCCCCGAACCCACGGCACCCGGCGAGCGCCGCCGCGAGCACCGGGATGCCCAGGAACGTCACCAGCAGCCCGGCCCCGATCGAGAACATCGTGACGCTGTAGGTGAACATCGCGATCCCGATCGGCAGGCTCAGCAGCACGTAGCAGAACTCGCCCCAGCTGCGCGCCTCGATCGGTGCCCGCAGCGCCACCGGAAGCCGGTGCGGCCGCCCCCCGGCGCCCTGGGCTCCAGGGCCGCCCCACTCTCCGTACCCCTGCCCGTACTGCGTGGCCATCGGCTCGTCCGTTCTGCTGGTCGTCCACCCCGGTTCGCGTCTCCACCCTGCTGTGCCCGCGCCCGCCCGGCCATGCAGCGCGTCGGCGTCTTCAACCGGGGGTTTTCCCCACCCTGGAGACGCCCCCGGGACCGAATCGTCGCTGCGCTACCTCCGCCGCCGTCCCTCGTCCCCGCGGTCCCGCCACGGCAGCTCCGCAGTGATCGTCGTGGGGCCGCCCACCGGCGAGTCGACGACGAACAGGCCGTCGACCGCGTCCAGCCGCTCCGCGAGCCCCGCCATGCCCGTGCCGCCGTCGAGGCGCGCGCCTCCGCGGCCGTCGTCCCAGACCTGGATGAGCAGTCGTTCGTCCGTCCGCCACACCTCCACGGAGGCGGAGCCGGCCCGGCTGTGCTTGCTGATGTTCTGCAACAGCTCCGAGACCGTGAAGTAGGCGATGCCCTCGATCGCCGCGGCCGGTCTCGTGTCGAGATCCACGGTGACCTTCACCGGCACGGTGCAGCGCGTGGCGACCGACGACAGCGCGGCGTCGAGGCCGCGGTCGGTGAGGACCGCCGGATGGATGCCGCGGGCCAGGTCCCGCAGTTCCTGCAGCGCCAGCTTCACCTCGCCGTGCGCCTCCTCGACCATCGCCGCCGCCGAGTCCGGGTCCTCGAGCAGCTTCTCCTTGGCGAGGCCGAGCCCCATCGCCAGGTTCACCAGGCGTGCCTGCGCTCCGTCGTGCAGATCGCGCTCGATGCGCCGCAGATCGGCTGCCGCCGTGTCCACCACGACCCCACGGTCGGACTCCAGTTCGGCGATACGCCGTTCCAGCTCGTCGGAGGGGGACAGCAGACCGCGCACCATCGCCCGGTCCACATTGCTGAGCCCGCGCGCGAGCAACGGCAGAACCGGCCACAGCACGAACAGCGACATGAACGTCACCGTGAAGCTCAGGATCCCCCAGGGCAGCCGGATGAAGCCGTACAGCAGAGTCCGCCAGCCCACCGGGTCCTTCAGCGTCATCGACAGCCACTGCACCATCCCGCCGCTCTTGCGCAACGGCAGCGGGGTCGGCTCCTCCACCCGCACCCCGAGCAACGCCCTGGCCCGCGCACGCTCCAGCTTGCCGAGCTGCCGCGCGCCCAGCAGTCCGGCCGCGAGCAGCGGGACACCGATCACGGTCACCGTCAGCGCCCCACCCGTGGACAGCACCGTGACCACGTAGACGAACCCGATCAGCGACATCGGCAGGTTCGCCAGAAGATGCGCGATCTCCCGCCAGGTGTGCTCGTCCAGCGCCAGGCGCACGGGCGGCGGCCGCTCGCCGTCCAGCACGCCCTGGCTCGTACTGCGTTCGTTCATGGCCCCCCGCCCCCGTACGGCCACGGCCCCCCGCCCCCGTTCGTCCATGGCCTCCCGCCCCCGTTCGTCCATGGCCTCCCGCCCCCGTTCGTCCATGGCCTCCCGCCCCCGTTCGTCCATGGCCCCGCGACCCCGTTCGTTCATGGCCCTCCGACCCCGTTCGGTCATATCCCCCGGCCTCGTTCGGTCACATTTCCGGCCTCGTGCGGTGATGTCCGCCAGCCTGTCGCGCCGCGGGCCGCCGCACCATGAGGCCGACCGCCGTGACTTCCTCGGGGTTTCCCCACCCTCCGCCGATCCGGCCGGCGCGGGAGGTGATCCGAGCCGTGCCAGGGGTACGTGATGCGAGCGGTAAGGCGAGTGGGGCGCGTACCAGGGCATCTCAACGTGCGACGGGCTGCTTACCCTCTCTTTAGCAGGGCCTAGACTCCCGTGCGTACAGATCGTCGAATCACAGGATTCACCAGGGTCACGAGGTCAGGGAGCGAGGGGCTGACGTGCCGCATCCGACCGCCGTCGCTGTCGTGGCGGCGGACTACTTCCGGTCCTACTCCGTCGTCGGGCTGCTCGCCGTCGTCGGCGTGCTCTTCGTCGCCGTCGCCTTCGGCGCGGGCCGGCTGCTGCGCCCCGTCGTGCCCACGCCGGAGAAGCTGCTCACGTACGAGTGCGGCGTCGACCCCGTCGGCGAGGGCTGGGCCCACACGCAGGTCCGCTACTACGTCTACGCGTTCCTGTACGTGATCTTCGCCGTCGACTCGATCTTCCTCTTCCCGTGGGCCACGGTCTTCGCCGATCCGCGGTACGGAGCCACCACCCTCGTGGAGATGTTCGTCTTCCTCGGCTTCCTGGCCGTGGGACTGCTCTACGCGTACAAGAAGGGGGTCCTGACATGGACGTGAACCCCTCGACCACCGAGGCCACCGGCCCTGTGCTGCTTCCGGAGCCCAAGAGGCTGGGCGCACTGGCCCGCCTCGCCCCCGAGCCGATGAAGGTGATCCTGAACTGGGGACGCCGCTACTCGCTCTGGGTCTTCAACTTCGGCCTCGCCTGCTGCGCGATCGAGTTCATCGCCGCGTCCATGGCCCGCCACGACTTCATCCGCCTGGGGGTCATCCCGTTCGCGCCGGGCCCGCGCCAGGCCGACCTGATGGTGGTGTCCGGCACGGTCACGGACAAGATGGCCCCGGCCGTCAAGCGCCTGTACGAGCAGATGCCCGAGCCGAAGTACGTCATCTCCTTCGGCGCGTGCTCCAACTGCGGCGGCCCGTACTGGGACTCCTACTCCGTCACCAAGGGCGTCGACCAGATCATCCCGGTGGACGTGTACGTCCCCGGCTGCCCGCCGCGTCCCGAGGCACTGCTCCAGGGCATCCTCAAGCTCCAGGAGAAGATCGCGCGCGAGTCGCTGGGGGAGCGGTACGGATCCTCGCGGCCGTCCACCGCGGCCCTGCAGAGCGGCCTGGTGCAGCCGCCGCCGTCGGCCCCCGAACCGGATCAGCGGGAGGGGCGATGACCGCCGTCGGCTGGCTGCCCGCGTCCGCCGAGGAACTCTTCGGCCCTGAGGCCACGGCCGAGGAGTCGTACGAGGTCCTGACCGTCGACGTGACCCCGACGGGCTGGACCGAGGCGCTCCGGGTCGCCCGCGACGAGCTGGGCTGCACGTACTTCGACTGGCTGAGCGCGGTCGACGAGCCGGGCACGGGCCTGCGCGTCTCGGCCCATGTGGTGGCCCTGTCCCCGGTCCGCCGCCTCCTCGTCCGTACGACCGTCCCGCACGAGGCCCCCGTCCTGCCGTCCGCCGTGGACGTCTACGCGGGCGCCGCCTGGCACGAACGCGAGACCCACGAGATGTTCGGCATCGCCTTCGAGGGCCACCCCGCGCTGGAGCACCTGCTCCTGCCCGAGGGCTTCGAGGGCCACCCGCTGCGCAAGGACTTCGTGCTGGCGGCCCGGGTGGCCAAGGCATGGCCGGGTGCGAAGGAACCGGGCGAGTCCACTGCATCTCATGGCGGCTCCGCCGCGGGCGGCGGCCCCAAGCGCCGCCAGATGCTGCCCCCGGGCGTCCCCGATCCGAACGAGTGGGGCCCCCTCAAGGGCCAGCTCCCTCCGGCCCCCGCCCGCCCGGCCCGCGCCGCAGGCCGAGCGGCGGGCGAACGCCCCGTACGACGCACCCGCACGGCAGCGGAGGGCTCCGCGAGCCAGGCCCCCGCCGCGGGCGAGCCCACGGAGACCGCGGCGCCGCCGCCGCGGCGTGCGCGGAGCGCGTCGGAGGGTTCGGCGTCGGAGCGCGCGGCCGGGGACACGGCGACGGCGCCGACTGGTCCCCGGCGTGCCCGCAGCGCGTCGGAGGGCTCGGCCTCGCAACGGGTCGAGGGCGGTGCCGAGCCGGCGACACCTTCCGCCGGGCCCCGCCGTGCGCGGAGCGCCTCCGAGGGTTCGGCGTCCCAGCGCGCCGAGGCCCTGGCAGCCGAGGGGACGCCCCAGAGGCCCGCCGTCGCCCCCCGCAGCGCGGACGCCCCCTGGCACCACGCCCGCCCGGCCTTCGACGAGCCCGAGCCCACCGCCCCAGAAGGTCCGGTGAAGCCCGCGACCGAGTCGGCGGAACCGGCGGCCGAGTCGGCGGAACCGGCGAAGCCCGCGACCGAACCCGCGAGCCCCGCGCCCCAAGCCGCGGAAGCCGACACCGCTCCCGCGGCGGAGCCCGACGCGACCGGCGGCGAAGCCCACCGTGGCGAAACCCGTCCCGGTGACACGCGGCCCGACGGCGCGCAGCAGACCCCGAAGTCCCCGGAGTCCCCGAAGAAGTCCCCGAACCCCGACGACACCCCAGGAGGCACGCGGTGAACGGCGCTCTCGACGTCGCCCTGCGACTCCTCGTCGTGTTCGTCGTCTTCCTCACCTTCCCCCTGCTCGTCGGCCAGACCGAGCACAAGGTGATGGCCCATATGCAGGGCCGCCTCGGCCCCATGTACGCGGGCGGCTTCCACGGCTGGGCCCAGCTCGTCGCCGACGGCGTGAAGTTCGCGCAGAAGGAGGACGTCGTCCCGGCGGGCGCGGACCGCCGTATCTTCCAGCTGGCCCCCGCCGTGGCCCTGCTGCCGTACCTCCTCGTGCTCCTCGCCATCCCCATCGGCCCGAGCGAGGGCGCCGTCGGCCAGGTCGTCGACGCGGGCATCTTCTTCGTCCTCGCCGTCATGGGCGTCGGCGTCCTCGGCTCCCTCATGGCCGGCTGGGCCTCCGCCAACAAGTTCTCCCTCCTCGGCGGCCTCCGCACCGCCGCCCAGCTCCTCGCCTACGAACTCCCCATGCTGCTCGCGGCCGCCTCGGTGGCCATGGCGGCGGGCACCGTCTCGCTCCCCGGCATCCTCGACGCCTTCCGCTGGTGGTGGCTGCCCTGGCAGATCGTCGGCGCGATCGTCTTCTTCGTCGCCGGCCTCGCGGAGCTGCAACGCCCGCCCTTCGACATGCCCGTCGCCGACTCGGAGATCATCTTCGGTGCGTACACCGAGTACACCGGCCTCCGTTTCGCCCTGTTCCTGCTTGCCGAGTACGCCGGGATCATCGTCCTGTGCGGCCTGACCACCGTCCTCTTCCTGGGCGGCTGGCACGGCCCCTGGGGTGCCGACGGCCTCGGCTGGCTCTGGACGCTGCTGAAGACCGCGATCCTCGCCTTCGTCGTCATCTGGCTGCGCGTCACCTACCCCCGGCTGCGCGAGGACCAGCTCCAAAAGCTCTCCTGGACCCTCCTCGTCCCCCTCTCCCTCGCCCAGATCGCCCTCACCGGCATCGTCAAGGTGGTGATCTCCTAATGGCCCGCCCGTCGCCCGACCACCACCCCGCAACGACGCCCTCCGGGCGGCCGCGCCTCTCGGTTCCTGGCTCCGGCCTCGCCAAGGGCCTGGCCGTCACCCTCCGCACGATGACGAAGAAGTCCGTCACCGAGCAGTACCCCGACGCCCAGCCCGCGCTGCCGCCGCGCAGCCGCGGTGTCATCGGCCTGTTCGAGGAGAACTGCACGGTCTGCATGCTGTGCGCCCGCGAGTGCCCGGACTGGTGCATCTACATCGACTCCCACAAGGAGACGGTCCCGCCCGCCGCCCCCGGCGGCCGTGAACGCAGCCGCAACGTCCTGGACCGCTTCGCCATCGACTTCTCCCTCTGCATGTACTGCGGCATCTGCATCGAGGTCTGCCCCTTCGACGCACTGTTCTGGTCCCCGGAGTTCGAGTACGCCGAGACCGACATCCGCGACCTCACCCACGAGCGCGACAAGCTCCGCGAGTGGATGTGGACCGTGCCGGCCCCGCCCGCCCTCGACCCGGGCGCCGAGGAGCCGAAGGAGATGGCGGCAGCCCGCAAGACCGTCGAGAAGCTGGCCGCCGCGCAGGCCGAGCCCACCGAAGCCGACGAGCCCACCGAGCCGAAGGGAGGAGAGTCGTGAACACCGCCTCCGTCGCGCTGACCACGGCTGCCGCCACGGCCTCGCACGGCTTCCTCTCCCCGACCGGCGTCGAGATCGCCTTCCTGCTCGTCGGTCTGGTCACCTTCGGCGCCGCCCTGGTCACCGTCACCACCCGGCAACTGGTGCACGCCGCCCTGTGGCTCGTGGTCACCCTCGGCGGGCTCGCCGTCGAGTACCTCCTGCTCACCGCCGAGTTCATCGCCTGGGTGCAGGTCCTCATCTACGTCGGCTCCGTCGTCGTCCTCCTCCTGTTCGGTCTGATGCTCACCAAGGCCCCCATCGGCCGCTCCCCGGACGCCGACTCCGGCAACCGCTGGGCCGCCCTCACCGTGGCCGTCGCCGCCGCGGCCGCCCTGGTGTGGGTGGTCGTCGACGCCTTCCGCACGACATGGATCGACCTCGGGGGCGCCGCCTCCGGCTCCACCAAGGTCACCGGCGCGAGCCTCTTCCAGTACTGGGTCCTCCCCTTCGAGGCCCTCTCCGTCCTCCTCCTCGCCGCACTGGTCGGCGCGATCGTCCTGTCCCGCAAGGCGAAGGCTCACGCGGCGGCCACCCCCGCGAACGCCTCGGCCGCCCCGGACACCCGGAGCGAGAAGGAAGGCGCCCGCTGATGCACCTCGCCTATCCCGCCGTGCTCTCCGCCCTCCTGTTCTGCACCGGCCTGTACGGCGTCCTCGCCCGCCGCAACGCGATCCTCGTCCTGATGTCGGTCGAGCTGATGCTCAACGCCGTCAACCTCAACCTCGTCGCCTTCGACGTCTGGCTGAGCCGCGCCGCCCGCGAGACGCTGCACTCAGGACAGGCCCTGGCCCTGTTCACCATCGCCATCGCCGCCGCCGAGATCGGCATCGGCCTCGCGATCGTCCTCGCCGTGTACCGCAACCGCGGCACCTCGGACATCGACCGCCTCCGCGACACCGCCGAGGGCCACGACGGCGAGACCCCTGCGGCTGAGAAGGCTGAGGCCACCGCGTGACCACGACCACCCTCGCCGTCCTCGTACCCCTCCTTCCGTTCCTCGGCGCCGCGGCAGGCCTGCTCCTCGGCCGCACGGTCCCCGGACTCGTCCGACCGCTCGCCGTCCTGCCGACCCTCGCCTCGCTCGTCCTCGCCGTGCTGGTAGCCGCCCGCCAGGGCGGAGGCCGGGCACTCGACGCCGCCACCGAGCTCACGCCCACCGGCTCGGTCCCGATCGAACTCGCCCTGCACATCGACGGCTTCGCCGCCCTCGTCGCCGTCCTGGTCGGTGTCGTCGCCACCTGCGTGCAGATCTACTCGACGGGCTACCTGCGCGACGACCCGCGCTACCCCTCCTACGCCGCTCTCGTCTCCCTGTTCACCTCCGCGATGTTCCTCGTCGTCTACTCGGGCGACCTGATCGTGCTGCTGGTCGGCTGGGAAGTCATGGGCATCTGCTCCTACTTCCTCGTCGGCCACTACTGGGAGACCCCCGAGGCCCGCGCCGCCTCCCTCAAGGCCTTCCTGGTCACCAAGCTCGGCGACGTGCCCTTCCTGATCGGCCTGTTCGCGCTCGGCACCGATGCCGACTCCTTCCGCATCACCCACGTCCTCGGCACCGTCGCGAGCGGCGGACTGCACCACCCGACCCTGGTCGCCCTGCTGCTCCTGGCCGGCGTGGCGGGCAAGTCGGCACAGTTCCCGCTGCACACCTGGCTCCCCGACGCGATGGCGGGCCCGACACCCGTCTCGGCGCTGATCCACGCCGCGACGATGGTCGCCGCCGGTGTCTACTTCATCGCCCGTCTTCTCCCGGTCTTCCAGACCTCCTGGGCCGCCATGGTCGTCCTCGCCGTGACGGCCGCGGTCACCATGGTCGGCTCGGCGCTCGCCGCGCTCGCCCAGGACGACATCAAGCGCGTCCTCGCCTACTCGACGATCGGCCAGCTCGGCTACATGACCGGCGCCCTGGCCGTCGGCGACCGCGGTGCCGCCGTGTTCCACCTCCTGTCCCACGGCGCCTTCAAGGCGCTGCTGTTCCTCGCCGCCGGCGTGATCATCCACGCCGCCGGAACCAACTCGCTGGCCGCCATGTCCCGTATGAGGGACCTGCGCGACCGCATCCCCGACGCCTTCTGGACGATGACCGTGGCGCTCCTCGCGCTCGCCGCGATCCCCCCGTTCTCCGGCTTCTTCTCCAAGGAGTCCGTCCTGGGGGCCGCCGAGCACGTGGCCACCGGCCACACCGGACACGCCCCCGGCGCCGCGGGCTGGATCGTCCTCGTCACCGGCCTGGTCACGGCCCTGCTCACCGCCGCGTACGCGACCCGGCTGTGGCTGCTCGCCTTCCGCGGCCACGGACCCCAGGCCCCCGACCACGGCAGGCAGCCGCTGGTCATGAACGCCGTGCTGTGGGTGCTCGCCGCCCCGTCGATCGCGTTCGGCCTCGCCTACCGTGTCCTGCCCCACTGGTTCGACGGACGCTCCCTGACGCCGACGCTCACCACCTCCGTCCTCGGCACGGGCCTCGCCCTGGTCGGCGCGCTCGTGACCTACGGCGCCTGGCGGCACACCACCGCACTCGCGGCCCGCATCCCGCTGGGTGCCGTCGCGGCCCATCCCGAGGCGGACGCCGGCCTGGTCGAGGCCGAGGCGATCGCAAGCCACGTGCCCGCGTACGGCGACATCGCCTACGCGCCCGACCCGGCGGACCCGGGGCGCCTCCTGCTCGGCCCGCTGCACCGCCACGCGGCCGAGGGCTTCCACCTGGACGCCGTGTACGACCGGCTCTTCGTCCGCCCGGTCAGGGCCGGAGCGAGCCTCGTGCAGTTCCTGGACCGGGAGGTCGTCGAGACCTACGTACGCGGCGCGGGCGCCGTGCCCCGCCTGCTCGGGGCCGCCGTGCGGCGCGCCCAGACCGGCAATGTGCAGACCTATGTGAGCGCGCTGCTCGCCGGCACCGTCGTCCTGGCGGTGGCCGCCCTCCTCGTCGCCACGGGAGCGTGAGCAGGCGTGATCGATATCAGCGAGTCCGTGATGCAGTTCCTTCTGGCATTCGTCGTCGTCGCGCCGCTCCTCGGCGCGCTCGCCGCCCTCCTGCCGGCGCCGCCCGGGCTGAAGGGGAAGTCACCGGAGCAGGCCGTGCTGCGGCACGGTGTGACCGTCACCGGCGCCGTACTCATCGCGGCGATCGCCCTCGCGCTCGGCTTCGACCACGACCACCCGTCGAGGATGCAGGCCACCACCGACATCAGCTGGATCCCCGCACTCGACGTGCGGATCCACCTCGGCATCGACGGCATCTCCCTTCCCCTCCTGGTGCTGACCGCGCTGCTGACCTTCCTCTGCGCGCTCTACTCGTACTTCAAGATGCCTGCGGGCCCGTCCCCGAAGGCCTTCGTCGCGCTGCTGCTCGTCCTTGAGTCCGGCACCCTCGCGACCTTCGCCGTCCTCGACCTGCTGCTGTTCTTCCTCGCGTTCGAGATGGTCCTCATCCCGATGTACTTCCTCATCGCCCGCTGGGGCGGTGAGGGCCGGACCCGGGCCGCGTGGCGGTTCATCCTCTTCACGCTGCTCGGCTCCGTCGTCATGCTGCTCGGCCTGCTCCTGATCGGACTCAAGGCGGGCACGTTCGACATGGTGGCACTCGCCACTGACAACGGCCGGTCGCTCACCGCATCCGTGCAGGTCATCGCGGTTCTGGCGGTCGGGATCGGGCTCGCGGTCAAGGCACCGATGTGGCCGCTGCACAGCTGGCTGCCCGACGCCCACACCGCGGCACCGACCGTCGGCTCGGTCCTGCTGGCCGGCGTCCTGCTGAAGATGGGCACGTACGGTTTCGTGCGCATCCTCCTGCCGGTCGCGCCCCACGGCTTCCACACCTTCGCGCCGTACCTCGCCGCCTTCGCCGTCGTCGGGATCATCTACGGATCCCTCGCCTGCCTCGCCCTCGCCAGACGAGGCGCGAAGGGCGACCTCAAGCGGCTCATCGCCTACTCCTCCGTCGGCCACATGGGCTTCGCGCTGCTCGGCATCGCGACGACCACCCCGACCGGCGTCAACGGCGCGCTGTTCGCCAACATCGCCCACGGCCTCATCACCGGCCTGCTGTTCTTCCTGGTCGGCGCGCTGAAGGACCGCACCGGCACCACCGACCTCGACGCCCTGGCCGAGAAGACCGGCGCCGCCCTCTATGGCAGGGCCCCCCGCCTCGGCGGCCTCCTCGCCTTCGGCGCCGTCGCCTCGCTCGGTCTGCCCGGCCTCGCCGGGTTCTGGGGTGAGATGCTCGCGATGTTCGGCGCGTTCAAGCCCGCCGCCGACCTCGACCGCCCCGCCTTCCTCACCTTCATGGCGATCGCAGCCTTCGGCACGCTGCTCACGGCCGCGTACATGCTCATCGTGGTGCGCCGCGTGTGCATGGGCGCCGTGCCCCAGGAGACTCCGAAACTCGCCGACGTCCACACGTACGAGTTCGCGGCCTGGACGCCGCTCGTCGTCCTCACCATCCTCGCCGGCCTGTGGCCGAGGGCACTCCTCGGCCTGACCGACCCGGCCGTGCAGCGGCTCCTCGCAGGAGGCACCCGATGAGCTCCCTCGTCCAGTCCGTCGACTGGCTGGCGATCGCACCGCCCACCATCGCGGCAGCCGTCGGACTCCTCGTCCTCGTCGCCGACCTCTTCCTCGACGAGCGGCACAAGGCCTTCCTCGGCTGGGCGTCCATCGCCGGACTGGCCGCCGCGATCCTCATGCTGCTGCCCCTCCTGGACGGCGACCGCGCCACCTTCTGCCTGACCGGCAGCCCGCAGGTGTGCAGTTACACGGCGGACCGTTTCACCCTCGTCATCCAGTTCCTCGTCCTCGGCGGCGCCCTCCTCGCCGCCCTGCTGTCGGTCACCGCGCTGAAGGACGCCAGGAAGGACATCCCCGAAGGGGAGTTCTGGTTCCTGCTGCTGTCCTCCGCCGCCGGTGCCGCCCTGTTGCCCGCCTCCCGCGACCTGGCCACCCTCATCGTCGCCCTGGAGGTCGCCTCCCTGCCCGCGTTCGCCCTCGTCGGCATCCGGCACGGCGACAAGAAATCCTCCGAAGCCGCCCTGAAGTTCTTCCTTTCGTCCGTCACCGCGACCGCCGTCAGCCTCATGGGCATCAGCTTCGTGTACGCCTCCACCGGCACCCTGTACCTCACCCAGGTCGCCGACCGGATCCAGCACGTGAGCGGACAACTCCACACGCTCACCCAGGCAGGCGTCGTCCTCACCCTCGTCGGCTTCGCCTTCAAGACGGCCGCCGTCCCGTTCCACTTCTGGGTGCCCGACACCTATGTGGGCGCGCCCCTCCCGGTCGCCGCCTACCTGTCCGTCGTCGGCAAGGCCGTCGGCTTCTCCGGCCTGATCCTCGTCACCGTCGTCGCCCTCCCGTCCTACTCCGACGCCTGGGGCCCGGCACTGGCCGCACTGGCCGCCCTCACCATGACCGTCGGCAACGTCGGCGCCCTGCGGCAGCAGGCCACGCGCGCGTACAGCGCGGTACGCCTGCTCGCCTGGTCCTCCGTCGGCCAGGCCGGCTACCTCCTGGTGCCGATCGCGGCAGCCGCCTACTCCAAGAACGCCCAGAAAGCGATCGGCTCCACCGTGGCGTACGCCCTCATGTACGCGGCGGTGAACCTCGGCGCCTTCGCCGTGGCCGCACTCGTGGGCCGTACCAGGGCCCTGAACCGCATCACCGACTACCGCGGCCTCCACGCCTCGAACCCCGTGACCGCGCTGCTCCTGGCGTTCTTCCTGCTGTGCCTGGCAGGCCTGCCGCCCGGCATCATCGGCCTCTTCGCGAAGGTCACCGTCTTCTCCGCGGCCGTCGACGCCGGCCTCGGCTGGCTCGCCGTGGTCATGGCGGTCAACGTGGTGATCGCGCTCTTCTACTACCTCCAGTGGACGGCCCTGCTCTTCCGCGCCCCCGAGGGGGAACCGGAGAAGCACCGCGTCCCGGCTCCGCTCACGGCCGCCCTCACCCTGACGGCCGTGCTGGGCGTCGCCCTGTCGGGAGCCCCCCAGCTGGTGCTCCGCTTCTCGGCCACCGCGCTCTTCTGACCCGCGCCCCAGAGCGCGGCCACCCGGCATCCGGCACACGCGCGTGCCCGATGCCGCCGCCTCACCCGGACGGCCCACGGACTCCGGAAGCCCGCACCAGGGAACTCGCGCCGCCCACCTGGCGTTGACCAGTGCGGGAAGGTCCACTGAGAAGTGGAGTCGACAAGCAGTTCGCAGACAAAGGGTTCCCCTGCCGCACCACTTGGAGGGCGTACCGTGCACCGCCGGCACAACGGGCTCAGGACCGCAGTACTCCTCGGGGGACTGTCCGCACTCATCATCGTCATCGGCAGCTTCTTCGGGCGTACCGGCCTGATCGTCGCACTCCTCATCGCCATCGGCACGAACGCGTACGCGTACTGGAACAGCGACAAACTGGCTCTACGCGCGATGCGCGCGCGCCCGGTGAGCGAGTTCGAGGCCCCCGCCCTCTACCGCATGGTCCGCGAGCTGTCCAACCAGGCCCGCCAGCCCATGCCCCGGCTCTACATCTCGCCGACGGAAGCACCGAACGCCTTCGCGACCGGCCGCAACCCGCGCAACGCGGCCGTGTGCTGCACCGAGGGCATCCTCCGGCTCCTCGACGAGCGCGAGCTGCGGGGCGTCATCGGACACGAACTCAGCCACGTCTACAACCGCGACATCCTCATCTCGTCGGTCGCCGGCGCCCTCGCCTCGGTGATCATGTTCCTGGTGAACTTCGCCTGGCTGATCCCGGTCGGCCGCTCGGACGACGACGACGGCCCGGGCCTGCTCGGCTTCCTGCTGATCATGCTCCTGGGCCCGCTCGCCGCGTCCCTCATCCAGCTCGCCATCAGCCGCTCCCGGGAGTACGAGGCGGACGCGTCCGGCGCCCAGCTCACCGGCGACCCCCTGGCCCTCGCGAGCGCCCTGCGCAAGCTGGAGATGGGCACACAGCAGCTGCCGCTCCCGTCCGAGCCGCGGATCGAGACGGCGAGCCACATGATGATCGCAAACCCCTTCCGTCCCGGTCAGGGGCTGTCCAAGATGTTCTCCACCCATCCGCCGATGGCGGAGCGCATCACCCGGCTCGAGCAGATGGCAGGTCGCCCCCGGTGAAGACAATCCTGAACGTCGTCTGGCTCGTGCTGAGCGGCTTCTGGCTGTTCCTCGGCTACCTGTTCGCGGGCGTGCTGCTGTGCGTCACGATCATCGGGATTCCGTTCGGCGTCGCGGCCTTCCGCATCGGTGTCTACGCGCTGTGGCCCTTCGGCTATACGACGGTCGAGCGCCGGGACGCGGGCGCGCCGTCCTGCGTCGGCAACGTCCTGTGGCTGGTCCTGGCCGGCTGGTGGCTGGCCCTCGCCCACATCGTCACGGGCATCGCCCTGTGCGTCACGATCATCGGCATCCCGTTCGGCGTCGCGAACTTCAAGCTGATCCCGGTCTCGCTGCTGCCGCTGGGCCGCGAGATCGTGCGGACGGACCAGCCTTTCGCGACGCGCTGACACACGCGCGGGCAGCAGCTTACGGAGGCGGGGGCAGTAGGGGCGGACTCCGGATCGCCCGTCTGCGGCGCGGGCCGGTTGCCATCACCCGGCCACCGCCCGCTGCCCGGGCCGCTGGTTCGCTACCGCCCGGCCACCCACCGCCGTACCGCGTACGCCACCACGCCCAGGCCCAGCACACCCGCCCCCACGCCCACGGACACCCCGGGCAGCGCGAACGCCAGCGTGACGCAGCCGAGGAGCCCGACCGCCGGTACGACGCGCGAAGCCGGCGCCGAAGTCAGGGTCCAGGCGGACGCGTTGGCGATCCCGTAGTAGGCCAGCACCCCGAAGGAGGAGAACCCGATCGCGCCCCGCACGTCCACCGTCGCGGCGAGCGCGGCCACCACGGCACCCACGGCCAGTTCGGCCCGGTGCGGCACCTGGAACCGCGGGTGCACGGCGGCCAGGACGCCCGGCAGATGCCGGTCGCGGGCCATGGCCAGCGTGGTCCGGGAGACGCCCAGGATGAGCGCCAGCAGCGAACCCAGCGCGGCCACCGCGGCACCCACCCGCACCACCGGCACGAGGCCGGGCACGCCCGCCGTGCGCACCGCGTCGGCCAACGGCGCCGCGGTACGCCCCAGCCCGTCGGCACCCAGTACGGAAAGCACAGCCACAGCCACCGCCACGTACACCACCAGCGTGATGCCCAGCGCCAGCGGGATCGCGCGCGGGATGGTGCGTGCCGGGTCCCGCACCTCCTCGCCGAGGGTGGCGATCCGCGCGTACCCGGCGAACGCGAAGAACAGGAGCCCCGCCGCCTGCAGCACCCCGCCGGCCCCGCCGAAGCCGCCCGCGTCCAGCCGTGAGGCGTCGGCCGCACCGGACGCGAGACAGACGACGACCACGGATGCGAGGACCGCCACGACCACCGCCACGATCAGCCGCGTCAGCAGGGCCGACTTCTGCATGCCGCCGTAGTTCACGGCGGTCAGCGCCACCACGGCCGCGACCGCCACCGCGTGCGCCTGCCCCGGCCAGACGTACGCGCCCACGGTCAGGGCCATCGCCGCACAGGAAGCCGTCTTGCCGACGACGAACGACCAGCCCGCCAGATAGCCCCAGAACGCTCCGAGCCGCTCGCGCCCGTACACGTACGTGCCGCCCGAGGCGGGATACAGGGCGGCCAGGCGTGCCGAGGAGGTCGCGTTGCAGTAGGCGACCACGGCGGCGACCGCGAGCCCCGCCAGCAGCCCCGACCCGGCGGCACGCGCCGCGGGGGCCAGGGCCGCGAAGATCCCCGCCCCGATCATCGAGCCGAGCCCGATGACGACGGCGTCCCCGACCCCGAGGGTCCGTCGCAGCCCCACGCCACCGGATGTCTGTGCCCCGGACTGTGTCATGGACCGAACCCTACTGAGCCGTGCAACCGGCGGCCGCCGCGGATGCGTCCTTGCCGACAACGACGCGCCACGAACTGGAGAACGAGGCGCGTGACCAGCAGAATCACACACCGTCGAGGTATGGCACAGCCTGGCCGGAGCAGGAATACAGCACAGGCACAGCGCGGAGAGGCAGGTTCACGGCATGGGCATTGTCAGCTGGATCATCCTGGGGCTGTTGGCAGGCGCCATCGCCAAGTTCCTGCTGCCGGGCAAGGACCCCGGCGGCTTCATCGGTACGACCCTCATCGGCATCGCGGGTGCCTTCATCGGCGGCTGGATCTCCGCCCGTTGGCTGCACCACCCGATCAGCAAGCACTTCTACGACGGCGCCACCTGGGCGGCCGCGATCGGCGGCTCGCTCGTGCTGCTGATCATCTACCGCGTCCTGTTCGGCGACTCCCGCCGCTGAACGCGCCACCGAAGCCGCAGCCAGCAGCACAGAAGGGTGGGCACCCCGCGCTCCGGGGTGCCCACCCTGCGTCGTGAAGGGGGTTCTACCGGTAGTTCACGAACTGCAGGGCGAAGTCGAAGTCCTTGCCCTTGAGCAGCGCGATCACGGCCTGGAGGTCGTCCCGGCTCTTGGAGCTGACGCGCAGTTCGTCGCCCTGCACCTGGGCCTTGACGCCCTTGGGACCCTCATCGCGGATGATCTTCGCCACCTTCTTCGCGTTCTCCTGGGTGATGCCCTCCTGGATCGACGCGAAGATCTTGTACTCCTTGCCGGAGAGCTGCGGCTCACCGGCCTCCAGCACCTTCAGCGAGATGCCACGCTTGACCAGCTTGGTCTCGAAGACGTCGAGGACGGCCTTCACCCGGTCCTCGGAGTTGGCCTGCATCAGGATCTTGTCGCCGGACCAGGCGATCGAGGCGCCGACGTTCTTGAAGTCGTAGCGCTGGGAGATCTCCTTGGCGGCCTGGTTGAGGGCGTTGTCGACCTCCTGCCGCTCGACCTTCGAGACGATGTCGAAACTGGAGTCGGCCATGTCCTGTGGCTCCTTGTATCGGGATGGAACGGGCTGCGTATCGGCGTGCGGGAGCGCGGCCGCCCGGCCCGGCGTCGAGCCGGGCCGCATCCGCATAAGCCTAGCCACCCCCTCCCCTTGCGGTCGCCGATCTATCGGGTGGCGAAGCACCCCTGCGCATCAGGTATCGTTTACGTCGTTGCCAGGGAGCACCGCCGAAAGGCGGCCTCCAGGGCGGCAATCCCCGGCGGTGTGCCCGAGCGGCCAAAGGGAGCAGACTGTAAATCTGCCGGCTCAGCCTTCCCAGGTTCGAATCCTGGCGCCGCCACACGGAAGCAAAGGGCCCGTGACCTGCGAAGAAAGCAGGTCGCGGGCCCTTTGGCATGCACCCGCTGCGCCCACGCGATCTGCCGCGCGATCTGCCGACCGTCTGTCGGCCGCGGCAGCCGTGGTGCTGTCCGCGGTGTCGACGTCGTCGACGTACGGGACCGAGTGCGGCTCGTGCGCCGCCACCAGCGGTCGTGCTCCTTGCGCACCGGCCGCTTCGTCTCCCCGCCGAGCCGGTTCTCGTACGCTGAACCCATGTCGTCGCCCCGCAGGACCTGCCCCGAGTGCCGCCGGGACGTCGCCGTCGTCGCTGGGCGGTTCGCGCGCCACGATCCGCCGGGGGCGCGCAGCAGCCGCGCGCTCGTCTCGTGCCCCGGGTCCCGTCGGCCGGCGCAGGCCGGCGCCGCGCAGCCCACCCTCGACGGGTACGCCGTACCGGAGTTCCCCGGTCAGCTTCCGCTCTTCTGAGGCCGGTCTCCCGGCCCGCCTTCTGCACCCGTCCGCCGACCGACGACCCGTCAGGGCCGGCGGACGTCCATCCGGCTCACCAGGCCCTCCGCGTCGAATCGGTACACATGCTCGACGGTGTGCGCCGCCCATTCGTCGCCCGTCTCCGTGCGTCCACCGGGCCGCACGGTGGCGACGACCGCCTCGCCGTCGTCGTCCGGGTGCAGGCCCTCCAGGCGTACCAGCGGGTGGCCGGAGGCGAACTGGCGTGCCCAGTAGGCGCGTACCCCTTCGTGACCGTGGAGTCGTAGGTCGTCCAGGACGTTCGGCCAGTCGACGTCCGGGGACAGGCAGTGCGGGACGAACGCCTCCCGTTCGTCCGTGGCGAAGACCTCGTACATCCGCGTCAGCAACGCCGCCCGCGACGGCGGAATCCCCTCCGGCATCCCCGCCCCGCTCAGTTCCCGGCCACCGACTTCACCGCCACGGACACCGGGGTCGAACCGCTGATCAGCTCGAGCGTCAGGCCGGTCGTCGCCGGTGTGTCGACGAGCTCGGCGAGAACCGCGGCCACGTCGTCGCGCGGGATCGCGCCGCGTCCCGTGTGCGCCTCCAGGCGGACCAGGCCCTTGCCGGCGTCGTCCGTCAGGGACCCGGGGCGCAGGATCGTCCAGTCCAGGGACTTGTGGGCGCGTACGTAGGCGTCGGCCTCGCCCTTGGCGCGCAGGTACACGTCGAAGACCTCGTCGCCCGGGTGTTCGGGGTCGGCGCCCATCGACGACACGACGACGAACCGGCGCACGCCCGCCCGTTCCGCCGCGTCCGCGAACAGGATCGCCGCGTCCCGGTCCACCGTGTGCTTGCGGTCCGCGCCGCTGCCCGGGCCCGCACCCGCCGCGAAGACGGCCGCGTCGGCTCCCCGCAGGTGTGCGGCGACCTCCTCCGCCGATGCCGACTCCAGGTCGCACACGATCGGCTCGGCGCCCGCCTCCCGTAGATCGTCGGCCTGTTCCGCCCGGCGGATGACCCCCGCGACCTCGTCACCACGCGCGGCGAGCAGCCGCTCCAGCCGCAGCGCGATCTGACCATGACCTCCAGCGATGACAATGCGCATGTTTCCGACCGTACGCCCCGAGGGGGCCTTTTGCCCTCACGACTCCCACGACTTCACGCACAGCGGAGCGCGCCTTCCCGCGACGCGCAACGACCGCACATCAGGGCCGAGTTGCCCCCGGCCGTCACGACGGCTCCGCGCGGCCCTGCCGTGGCAGCTCCAGCGCCACCGCGGCCGAGTCGCAGTACTCCCGCACCGCGCTCGTACGAGCCACCAGACGCCCCCGGTGGATCACCACCCGGCTGTAGGCCAGTGACAGCGCGCCGGCCAGCCCGTCGGCGCGCACCGCGAGCAGTTCCGCCGGGAAACCCGCCTCCACGCGCACCTCCGGCAGCCCGAGCGCCGCCCGCGCCGACGCGCTCACCATGTCGTACGCGTCCTCGGCGGACACCCCGTACCGCGACGCCAGCAGGTAGGCCGCCTCCAGCGGGTCTCCGCGCCCGACCGGGTTCGCCGGGTCCCTCAGTGCCCCGCTGCCCGCCGCGACCCGCACGCCGGCCGACCGCAGCAGGCGCACCGGAGCCGTGCCGCGCCGGCCGACGCCGCCGCAGCCGCCCTGCGGCAGGCACACCACGCTGACCCGGGCGGCGGCGAGCCGGTCTGCGACGCGGGCGGCCGTCCCCGCCGGGAGACGCCCGAGGCCGCCGCACGGGCCGAGCGTCACCGCGGGCCGCAGACCGCCCGCCATCGCCGCGAGCCGGGACAGTCGTACCGGATCGCGGGCGTCCGTGTGCAGGTCGACCGGGCAGCCGAACTCCGAGGCGATCTGCAGGACCGTCTCCACGTACCCGGTGGGATCGGGGTCCGCGTCCGGGCAGCCGCCCACCACCGTGGCGCCCATCTTCACCGCGTCCCGCAGCATCGCGAGCCCGTCCGCGCCGGCGACCCCGGTCAGCGCCCCCGGCATCGCCACCGCCGTCAGCTCGGCGAGCCCGCACAGCGAGCGCCGCGCCCGCAGAACGGCGGCCAGCGCGTCCAGCCCCGGTACGTCACCGATGCGCACGTGGGAGCGCAGGGCCGTCGCGCCGTGTCCGAGCTGCAGCAGCGCGGCCTCGGTGGCGCGGCGCTGGACGTCCTCCGCAGGGGGCGACTGCGGTCCGGCGCCGCCCGAACCCCGCGGGTCGCCCGTGCCGTCGGCGGACAGGGCCGTGTCGCAGTGGGCGTGCGGTTCGGCGGGGGCCGGCAGGAGGAGATAGCCGCGCAGGTCGACGCGGGCGCCGACGGCACCGGTCGCCAGGCTGCCGGGCGTGCCGACGGCCTCGATACGACCGCCGGCGAGCCGCACGTCCACCGTCCGGCCGTCGGTGAGCAGGGCCCCGCACAGCAGCAGGGTGGCCGAGTCGGCGGGTACCGACGGTGAGGGCGGGAAGCGGGGCGGCTGCGGTCGGCTGTCGGGCATCGCGCTCCTGTGGTCCACGGCACCAAAGGCAAGATCACGCAGGGTGAGTCGAGCCTAGGGTTGCGACCCGGCCGGGGCGGGGAGGAGCGCAATAGTCGTACCGGGGGTGTGGTGCGTGGGGGCACCGGGAACAGTACGGACGGGGTGCCGCGAAACGGATTTGGGCGAACGGCAGGCGACCGTGTAATGTCTTCATCGCTCGCCCCAATAGCTCAGTCGGCAGAGCGTCTCCATGGTAAGGAGAAGGTCTACGGTTCGATTCCGTATTGGGGCTCTGATGGGAGAGGTTCCCGCCGCGAGGCGGGGTCCGATCGCATCGCAGCGGTGTAGCTCAGTCGGTAGAGCAAGCGGCTCATAATCGCTGTGTCACCGGTTCAAGTCCGGTCACCGCTACACAAAGTAGCCGATTGCGGGGTCGGTCCTTCGATCGGCTACTCTTTCTTGCGTTAATTTCGTCTACCTGTTCGTCAAGGAGCACTCACGTGGCTGCCACCGACGTCCGCCCGAAGATCACGCTGGCCTGCGTGGAGTGCAAGGAGCGGAACTACATCACCAAGAAGAACCGGCGGAACAACCCGGATCGTCTTGAACTGAAGAAGCACTGCCCGCGTTGCAACGCGCACACCGCGCACCGCGAGACGCGCTGATCCGGACTCAACAGCGAGGCCGCCCCCTACAGCAGGGGGCGGCCTCGTGTCGTTTCGGTCCGCGCGGCGCACGTTCGTTGTCGGATGCGACGATGTGGGCGGTCCGCAGCCCGGACCGTCTGAGGACCGTGCGGCTCGTCCAGCGCGGTCAACCACAGCACACACCAGGAGGTGCCGAGCCCATGGCGCTCGACCAGTCCTTCGTGGGGCGGTCCTACCCGCCCACCGACCCCTATGAGGTCGGCCGGGAGAAGATCCGTGAGTTCGCGGAGGCGATCGGGGACGCCAACCCGGCCTACACGGACCCGGAGGCCGCCAAAGCGCTCGGTCACCCCGATGTGATCGCCCCGCCGACGTTCGTGTTCGCGATCACGTACAAGGCCGCGGGCCAGGTCGTCGAGGACCGGCAGCTCGGCCTGGACTACAGCCGGGTCGTGCACGGCGACCAGAGGTTCGTCTACACCCGCCCGGTCCGCGCCGGCGACCTGCTCAGCGTCACCACAACCATCGAGTCGATCAAGAGCCTGGCCGGCAACGACGTCCTGGACATCCGTGGCGAGGTCCACGACGCGGTCGGTGAGCACGTGGTGACCGCCTGGACCAAGCTCGTCGCCAGGGCGCCGGAAGAGGGGGAGTGACCCGGATGACCGCGAAGATCGCGTACGACACCGTCGAGGTCGGCACCGAACTGCCGGCCCAGACCTTCCCCGTGACCCGCGCCACGCTCGTGCGGTACGCGGGCGCCTCCGGGGACTTCAACCCGATCCACTGGAACGAGAAGTTCGCCAAGGAGGTCGGCCTGCCGGACGTCATCGCGCACGGCATGTTCACCATGGCCGAGGCGATCCGTGTGGTGACCGACTGGGTGGGCGACCCCGGCGCGGTCGTCGAGTACGGCGTCCGCTTCACCAGGCCCGTCGTCGTCCCCAACGACGACCAGGGCGCCCTCGTCGAGGTCAGCGGCAAGGTCGCGGCCAAGCTCGACGACGACACGGTCCGCGTCGACCTCACGGCGACCAGCGGCGGCCAGAAGGTGCTGGGCATGTCGCGAGCGGTCGTACGGCTCGCCTGACCCGCCGTCGAAGACTTCGGTAAGGGGCGCTCGTGCATATGGGCGCCCCTTACGTCGTGCCGGGGCTGTCGGTGCCGTCTCGTAGTCTTGGGCGCGTGCAGGAACTCCACGACGCCCCGCTCGCCCCGCTGACCACCTTCCGGCTGGGCGGCCCCGCGCACCGCCTGATCACCGCCACCACCGACGCCGAGGTGATCGAAGCCGTCCGCGAGGCCGACGACTCCGGCACACCGCTGCTGCTGATCGGCGGCGGATCCAACCTGGTCATCGGCGACAAGGGCTTCGACGGCACCGCCCTGCGCATCGCGACGAAGGGTTTCACCCTCGACGGCACGAGACTGGAGCTCGCCGCGGGCGAGGTGTGGAGCGACGCCGTCGCCCGCACGGTCGAGGCCGGGCTCGCCGGTATCGAGTGCCTGGCCGGAATCCCGGGCTCCGCGGGTGCGACCCCGATCCAGAACGTCGGGGCGTACGGCCAGGAGGTCTCCTCCACGATCACCGAGGTGATCGCCTACGACCGCAGGACCCGTGAGACGGTCACGATCCGGAACGCCGAGTGCGCGTTCTCGTACCGCCACAGCCGCTTCAAGGCCGACCCCGACCGGCATGTCGTCCTGCGGGTCCGCTTCGAGCTTCAGGACGCGGACGGACTGTCCGCGCCCATCCGCTACACCGAGACCGCCCGTGCCCTCGGCGTCCAGCCCGGCGACCGTGTGCCGCTGGCCGACGCCCGCGAGACCGTGCTGAAGCTGCGTTCGGGGAAGGGCATGGTCCTGGACCCGGAGGACCACGACACCTGGTCGGCGGGTTCCTTCTTCACCAACCCCATCCTCACGGACGAGGACTTCGCCGCCTTCCGCACCCGCGTGAAGGAGCGGCTGGGCGAGGACGCGGAGCCGCCCGCGTACCCGGCGGGGGAGGGGCACACCAAGACGTCGGCGGCCTGGCTGATCGACAAGGCGGGCTTCACCAAGGGGTACGGCACCGGGCCCGCCCGTATCTCCACCAAGCACACCCTGGCCCTCACCAACCGGGGCGGCGCCACCACCGAGGACCTGCTCGCGCTGGCCCGCGAGGTCGTGGCGGGGGTACGCCAGGCCTTCGGGATCACCCTGGTGAACGAGCCGGTGACGGTCGGCGTGCGCCTCTGAGCCGGCCGGTCGGCCCGCGAGGCCGTAGTGGGACGACGGGGTGGCCCGATGACGGTGCTCGCCCCCGCCGCCCCCACTCTCCCCGCCCCCCGGGGGGTGCCGCCCCCACTCGCCCTCTCAGGCCCCGGACGAGACGGGCGTGCTCAGCCAGTCATCGACGCCGGCCAGCAGCTTCGCCTTCACGTCCTCCGGGGCCGCCGAACCCCGTACCGACTGACGGGCCAGTTCCGCCAGTTCCTCGTCCGTGAAGGCGTGGTGTCGGCGGGCCAGTTCGTACTGGGCCGCCAGGCGGGAGCCGAAGAGCAGGGGGTCGTCGGCGCCCAGGGCCATCGGGACGCCCGCCTCGTAGAACCTCCGCAGCGGGACGTCCTCCGGCTTCTCGTACACCCCCAGCGCCACGTTCGACGTCGGGCACACCTCGCAGGTCACGCCCCTGTCGGCGAGGCGCCGGAGCAGGTTCGGGTCCTCCGCGGCCCGTACGCCGTGACCCACACGGCTCGCATGCAGGTCGTCCAGGCAGTCGCGGACCGAGGCCGGGCCCGTCAGCTCGCCCCCGTGCGGGGCCGACAGCAGGCCGCCGTCGCGGGCGATGGCGAAGGCGCGGTCGAAGTCCCGCGCCATGCCCCGCCGTTCGTCGTTCGACAGGCCGAAGCCGACCACGCCCCGGTCGCGGTAGCGGACCGCCAGGCGGGCCAGCGTGCGTGCGTCGAGAGGGTGCTTCATACGGTTCGCGGCGACCAGGACCCGCATGCCGAGGCCCGTCTCCCGCATGGCCGTCTCCACCGCGTCCAGGATGATCTCCAGCGCCGGGATCAGACCGCCGAGGCGCGGCGCGTACGACGTCGGATCGACCTGGATCTCCAGCCAGCCGGAACCGTCCTTGATGTCCTCCTCCGCGGCCTCGCGCACCAGCCGCTGGATGTCCTCGGGCTCCCGCAGGCACGAGCGCGCCGCGTCGTACAGCCGCTGGAAGCGGAACCAGCCCCGCTCGTCCGTCGCCCGCAGTCTCGGCGGTTCTCCGCTGGTCAGGGCTTCGGTGAGCGCCTCGGGCAGGCGCACGCCGTACCTGTCGGCCAGTTCCAGCAGGGTGGCGGGCCGCATCGACCCGGTGAAGTGCAGGTGCAGATGGGCCTTGGGCAGCCGAGAAAGATCACGCTCAGCAGCATCACGTACGTGCTCCATTCCAGGATCCTGCCGTACGCCCCCGCCGCCCCGGTAGCGCTTTCCCCGAACGTGGTCTTGCTCGCACACGCGAACGGGCCGCCTCCCCGAAGGGAAACGGCCCGCACACGCGCGTGAAGGACGCGAGGACGTCAGTCCCGCGCCTCCGCCAGCAGCTTCTGGATCCGGCTCACGCCCTCGACCAGGTCCTCGTCCCCGAGCGCGTACGACAGCCGCAGATAGCCCGGCGTGCCGAACGCCTCGCCCGGGACCACCGCGACCTCGACCTCCTCAAGGATCAGCGCGGCCAGCTCCACGGTGTCCTTCGGGCGCCTGCCGCGGATCTCCTTGCCGATCAGAGCCTTCACCGACGGGTACGCGTAGAACGCGCCCTCCGGCTCCGGGCACACCACGCCGTCGATCTCGTTCAGCATCCGCACGATGGTCTTGCGGCGCCGGTCGAAGGCCTCACGCATCTTCGCGACCGCGTCCAGGTCGCCCGACACGGCGGCCAACGCGGCCGCCTGGGAGACGTTCGCCACGTTCGACGTGGCGTGCGACTGCAGGTTCGTCGCCGCCTTCACGACGTCCTTCGGGCCGATGATCCAGCCGACCCGCCAGCCGGTCATGGCGTACGTCTTCGCCACGCCGTTGACCACGATGCACTTGTCGCGCAGCTCCGGCAGGAGCGCGGGCAGCGACACGCGGGCCGCGTCCCCGTAGACCAGGTGCTCGTAGATCTCGTCCGTGAGCACCCACAGGCCGTGCTCGACGGCCCAGCGGCCGATCGCCTCGGTCTCGGCCTCGGTGTAGACCGCGCCGGTCGGGTTGGAGGGGGAGACGAACAGGACGACCTTCGTCTTCTCGGTGCGGGCCGCCTCCAGCTGCTCGACGGAGACGCGGTAGCCGGTCGTCTCGTCCGCGACGACCTCCACCGGGACACCGCCGGCCAGCCGGATCGACTCCGGGTACGTCGTCCAGTACGGCGCCGGGACGATCACCTCGTCCCCCGGGTCGAGGATCGCGGCGAAGGCCTCGTAGATGGCCTGCTTGCCGCCGTTGGTGACGAGGATCTGCGAGGGGTCCACCTCGTAGCCGGAGTCGCGCAGCGTCTTGGCGGCGATCGCGGCCTTCAACTCGGGCAGGCCGCCGGCCGGCGTGTAGCGGTGGTACTTCGGGTTCTTGCAGGCCTCGACGGCCGCTTCGACGATGTAGTCCGGCGTCGGGAAGTCGGGCTCACCGGCGCCGAAGCCGATCACCGGGCGCCCGGCGGCCTTGAGGGCCTTCGCCTTGGCGTCCACGGCGAGGGTGGCGGACTCGGAGATCGCCCCGACCCGGGCGGAGACCCGGCGCTCGGTGGGAGGGGTTGCAGCGCTCATGAGGCCCATGGTTTCAGACAGGAAACGCGCCCGGCACGCGGGTTTCACAGACTGAACAGGAACGGATCGACGGCTGAACAACTGTCCGGATTCGCGCCCCGGACCGGCCGATCTTTCACGGGCAAGACACCTACGGGCGCTTTCTGTTCGACGCCCGGCCGCGGAGCACGTACACTCTCACCTCGTTGGCCTTCAGCGGTCGTGACCGGGCGGTGCACACCGAGCACCCGGCTGGATGCGGTACGTTGGGGTACACACAAAGGGTCGTAGCTCAATTGGTAGAGCACTGGTCTCCAAAACCAGCGGTTGGGGGTTCAAGTCCCTCCGGCCCTGCTACACACTCCTTCACCAGGAAGTGTGCGCACAGTACGTACGTATTGCACTCGCCGTGCGGCTCCACCGGGCGCGGCACGGCCACGACCCGGGAATCAGGTGAGGACGAGTGACGGACGCCGTGGGCTCCATCGACATGCCTGACGCCCAGGATGAGGTGCAGGAGTCGAAGAAGAAGGCCCGTAAGGGTGGCAAGCGAGCCAAGAAGGGCCCGCTGAAGCGCCTTGCCCTCTTCTACCGCCAGATCGTCGCGGAACTCCGCAAGGTCGTCTGGCCGACCCGTAACCAGCTGACGTCGTACACCACCGTGGTGATCTTCTTCGTCGCGATCATGATCGCCCTGGTGACCCTGATTGACTATGGGCTCAACCACGCCGCCAAGTACGTCTTCGGCTGAGCCGAGAGCGAAGGACGCCGTCGTGCCCGGCGTCCCTTTCGCATGTTCCACCCCTATGTATCCAGGAAGAAGCAGCCACCGTGTCTGACCCGAACCTGAACGACGCCATGGAGCCTCGCGGGGAGGCCGTCGAGTCCGTGGATGACGAGCTCGACATCGTCGAGGGCGCGGACGAGGTCGACGAGGCCGAGGCTGCCGAAGCCGCCGCGGGCGAGCCGGCCGAGGAGACCGCCCTGCACGTGGAGGGCGAGGACGAGGCCGCGTCCGAGGACGCCGAGGCCGAGGGAGAGCCGGAGCCCGAGCTCGAGCTCGACCCGGTCGAGAAGCTGCGCGAGGAGCTGCGCTCGCTGCCCGGCGAGTGGTACGTGATCCACACCTACGCCGGCTACGAGAAGCGGGTGAAGGCGAACCTGGAGCAGCGTGCCGTCACGCTGAACGTCGAGGAGTACATCTACCAGGCCGAGGTCCCCGAGGAAGAGATCGTCCAGATCAAGAACGGCGAGCGGAAGACCGTCAAGCAGAACAAGCTGCCCGGTTATGTGCTCGTCCGTATGGACCTGACGAACGAGTCCTGGGGCGTCGTCCGCAACACGCCCGGTGTCACGGGCTTCGTCGGCAACGCCTACGACCCCTACCCGCTGTCCCTCGACGAGGTCGTCAAGATGCTCGCCCCGGAGGCCGAGGCCAAGGCCGCCCGCGAGGCCGCCGAGGCCGAGGGCAAGCCGGCCCCGCAGCGCAAGGTCGAGGTCCAGGTGCTGGACTTCGAGGTCGGCGACTCGGTCACCGTCACCGACGGCCCGTTCGCCACGCTGCAGGCGACCATCAACGAGATCAACCCCGACTCGAAGAAGGTCAAGGGCCTGGTGGAGATCTTCGGCCGCGAGACGCCGGTCGAGCTCTCCTTCGACCAGATCCAGAAGAACTAGTTCCGTCTGGTTCCTCTGGCGCACCAGCCACCGGCCAGGTCAGACCGGCTCCCGCTGCGGGGCCGTCTGACCTGTCGGTTTTTGACCGCGCACCGGTACCCGTTATCGTTGTGCGGTATGCCTCCATCCGGATGATCCGGGCGATCGAGCCCAAGGTGATCCGGGCGATCACGCCCAAGGATGGCGGCGGAAAACTCTCACTAAGGACCCGGAGAGAGCTATGCCTCCCAAGAAGAAGAAGGTCACGGGGCTCATCAAGCTCCAGATCCAGGCCGGTGCCGCCAACCCGGCTCCGCCGGTCGGTCCGGCGCTGGGTCAGCACGGCGTCAACATCATGGAGTTCTGCAAGGCCTACAACGCCGCGACCGAGTCGCAGCGTGGCTGGGTCATCCCGGTGGAGATCACGGTCTACGAGGACCGTTCCTTCACCTTCGTGACCAAGACTCCGCCGGCCGCCAAGATGATCCTCAAGGCCGCGGGCATCGAGAAGGGCTCTGGCGAGCCGCACAAGACCAAGGTCGCCAAGATCACCCAGGCGCAGGTCCGCGAGATCGCCCAGACCAAGATGCCCGACCTCAACGCGAACGACCTGGACGCGGCCGCGAAGATCATCGCCGGCACCGCGCGCTCCATGGGCGTCACGGTCGAGGGCTGAACCCCACCTTCGTAGAACCATGCGGCTACGGCCGCACGTGGCAGGGCCTGCTCGGCCCGTACCACGACTCCTTCAGAACCCACAGGAGCAGTTGTGAGCAAGCGCAGCAAGGCTCTCCGCGCTGCGGACGCCAAGATCGACCGGGAGAAGCTGTACGCCCCGCTCGAGGCCGTCCGTCTCGCCAAGGAGACCTCCACGACCAAGTTCGACGGCACCGTCGAGGTCGCCCTGCGTCTGGGCGTCGACCCGCGCAAGGCCGACCAGATGGTCCGTGGCACCGTGAACCTCCCGCACGGCACCGGTAAGACCGCCCGGGTCCTGGTCTTCGCGACCGGTGACCGTGCCGAGGCCGCTCGTGCCGCGGGCGCCGACATCGTCGGCGCCGACGAGCTGATCGACGAGGTGTCGAAGGGCCGTCTGGACTTCGACGCCGTCGTCGCCACCCCGGACCTCATGGGCAAGGTCGGCCGCCTCGGCCGCGTGCTCGGTCCCCGTGGTCTGATGCCGAACCCCAAGACCGGCACCGTGACCCCGGACGTCGTGAAGGCCGTCAACGACATCAAGGGCGGCAAGATCGAGTTCCGCGTCGACAAGCACTCGAACCTGCACTTCATCATCGGCAAGACGTCCTTCGACGACACCAAGCTGGTGGAGAACTACGGCGCGGCGCTCGACGAGATCCTCCGTCTGAAGCCGTCCGCCGCCAAGGGTCGCTACATCAAGAAGGCCGCGGTCAGCACCACGATGGGCCCCGGCATCCCGGTCGACCCGAACCGCACCCGCAACCTCCTCGTCGAGGAGGACCCGGCCGCGGTTTGAGCCCAAGGCTCACCCAGTCGGTCACGGGCCCCGCACCTTGAAGGTGCGGGGCCCGTCGGCGTCTGAGAGATGGGGCACATGCCGTTTCGCCGGAGGTGCGTGCCGAACCCCCTGGGCCGGAGTTAGCGTGAAGATCACGGAGCGCACCAGGGGGGAACGTATGAAGGACGGCATCTTCAGGCGCGGGATCCTCCCGGTCGCGGTGGTCCTCGCCCTGGTCGCCCTGACGGCGTGCAGCCACTTCGGTGACGGTGACTCCTCCCGGAGCTCCGCGGGGCCGTCCGGCGGCCGGGCCGCCCACGTCGACCCACGGTCACTGGCGGCCCTGCGAGCGGTCGAGAAGGCCACCGAGAACGCCGGCTCCGCGCGGGTCGAGTCCACGACGTCCATGGGCGGGATGCTCGCCCTGGAGACGGGCGGCCTGCTCGGCTGGGCCGGCGAGTCGGTGGGCACGCTCCGGATCACCTACACGGGCGGGCAGCTCGCCGAGACGATGCGCGCGCTGGGCAGTACGTCGATGGAGGCCCGGCTGCTGCCCGACGCCTACTACGCGAAGGTGGGCGACGCGTTCGCGCGGCGCCTGCAGGGGCGGCACTGGATCAGGTACGCCTACGACGACCTGGCGTCCCTGCCGGGCGGCTCGGGGGCCTATCTGACGGGCCAGTTGCGCAACACCGCGCCGCTGCAGCCGGTCAGGCTGCTGCTGGCCTCCGGGGACGTGCGCAGGGTCGGCGAGGAGACGGTGCGCGGGCGCCGCACCACGCACTACTCGGGCACGGTCACCCCGGCGTCCCTCACGGGCGGCCTCAAGGAGCAACTGGAGCAGGCCGGCGTCACCGAGGAGACGGTCGACCTCTGGGTCGACGACCACGACCTGCTGGCCAAGAAGACCGAGCGGGGAGAGCTGTCGACGGGGCGGATGTCGTCGACGGCGTACTACCGGGACTACGGCGTGAAGGTGACGGCACCGCGGCCGCCGGGGTCCGACACGGCCGATTTCAAGGACCTGCTGGGGGCGCGGGACTCGTAGCGGTCCTGTGGCGGGGCGGCCTGATGCTGCCCCGGGGAGCGGATTTGCTTGACGGCGATCCGTTCCCGTACTCTCCTACAGAAGCCAAAGACCGCTGGTCGTTGCCGTGCGCTCCCATGAGGGCGCGGTGGCCGAAGGATCCGCTGAACTGCGGACGACCCGCGCAGGTGACAGTGGAAGAGCTCCCGGGGTGCGTACGTGGTGACGTGCGTGCGGCCGGTCGAGTCCGCCCCGTGCGCCTGCGCCGGGGCGTTTCGTTTTCCCCAGTCCTCCTTCGGGTCCGCGCGGTCCGAATCACCCGGAAGGAGGCCGAGGCTCTATGGCGAGGCCCGACAAGGCTGCCGCGGTTGCGGAGCTGACGGACAAGTTCCGCAGCTCCAACGCCGCCGTGCTGACCGAGTACCGCGGTCTCACCGTGGCGCAGCTCAAGACGTTGCGCCGGTCGCTCGGTGAGAACGCCCAGTACGCCGTGGTGAAGAACACGCTGACCAAGATTGCGGCCAACGAGGCCGGGATCACGCTGGACGACCAGCTCTTCGCTGGTCCGACGGCCGTCGCCTTCGTCACCGGTGACCCGGTGGAGTCGGCGAAGGGTCTCCGTGACTTCGCCAAGGACAACCCCAACCTCGTCATCAAGGGCGGTGTCCTTGACGGCAAGGCGCTGTCCGCCGACGAGATCAAGAAGCTTGCGGACCTCGAGTCCCGCGAGGTTCTGCTCGCCAAGCTGGCGGGCGCCATGAAGGGCAAGCAGTCCCAGGCTGCCGCGCTCTTCCAGGCGCTCCCGTCGAAGCTCGTCCGCACCGTGGACGCGCTCCGTGCCAAGCAGGCCGAGCAGGGCGGTGCCGAGTAATTCGGCTCGCTTTCTGATCCCGGCCGCCTGACGCGGCGGGGGTCGCAGCGGGCCAACGTACGCCCGCCACTCATGTACATCCGGCACCAGCCGAATTAGTGGAAGGATCGCCCATCATGGCGAAGCTCAGCCAGGAAGACCTGCTCGCGCAGTTCGAGGAGATGACCCTCATCGAGCTCTCCGAGTTCGTGAAGGCCTTCGAGGAGAAGTTCGACGTCACCGCCGCCGCCCCGGTCGCGGTTGCCGGCGTTGCGGGCCCGGGTGCCCCGGCCGCCGAGGCCGAGGAGGAGAAGGACGAGTTCGACGTCATCCTCACCGGTGCCGGCGACAAGAAGATCCAGGTCATCAAGGTCGTGCGCGAGCTGACCTCCCTGGGCCTGAAGGAGGCCAAGGACCTGGTCGACGGTGCGCCGAAGCCGGTTCTCGAGAAGGTCAACAAGGAGGCCGCGGACAAGGCCAAGGAGTCCCTCGAGGGCGCCGGCGCCTCGGTCGAGGTCAAGTAAGACCTCCCGCGGGTCCACCAGGACTCCGGGTCCGCACAGGACCCGAGGGGGCCGTACGGAGCGACGCTCCGTACGGCCCCCTTTCGCATGTGCCGGCACCCTTTTGGCCGGGGAAGCCCGCCGACGATGACGACTGCCGCTGCCGCTGCCCGGCCGGGCCGGTGGTCCGGAAGCGGGGGGCGGCCACCGCCCGGCTCCGGGGGCGCCGCCGGCCACGCCCCGGCCCAGAGCCCGGCCCCGGCCACAGGCCCCGGCTCTGGGCCCCGGGCCCCGGTCCCGGGCGCCTCAGGCCTCTGCCGGGCCCGTAGCCGGGGCCGGGGGTCGCCCGGATGCGTCGCCCGGATGCGCGGCGCCCCTCGCCGAGCTTTCCGAACAGCATTCACCCGGACGCCGTAACCCCCCGTCCTCGATCCCGCGCACGCCTCACCCTCAAGGCTGTAACGCGAACGCGCCGAGGTGCGATCATCCATCCGGGTGGTCGCTCTCCGGCGTTCCGGGGGGTCCGGTGGCGGCTGCCTTGCGTGCGTCGCCGTGGGGGGTATGGTGATCTTCGGTCGTGCCTCCCGAGGGCCCCGGTGACAGGTCGAACGTGACGATGGCAGCACCCGGTTTGGGCAAGGGGGGCCTTGACGAACCGCACGCAGCGCGCAATTCTCAGGACGCGTCGTCACTACGATCCGGATCCGAGGCATGGATCGACGACGAAGAGGGCAGTATCGATGTGCATCGAAGGCGTGGCGTGCCGCAGGTGTTGAGGGACAACGAGGGCCTCCAGTGGAGGCCTGAAAACCCGCACTGGACATCAGTGTGCCTTGTGGCTACACTGACCCTTTGCGCTGCCTGTTAGCTGCCTCCTGCCCGTCACCAGGAGCACGCCCCATGCTTGAGCACCGAGCATAAAGAGTCTCTGACCTGAGGCTTCCCATCTCTGTGCCCGGCGTGGACCGGGACGCGCGTAGTGAGTCCGAGCCCTCGGAAGGACCCCCTCTTGGCCGCCTCGCGCAACGCCTCGACCGCGAATACGAACAACGGCGCCAGCACCGCCCCGCTGCGCATCTCCTTTGCAAAGATCAAGGAGCCCCTCGAGGTTCCGAACCTTCTCGCGCTGCAAACCGAGAGCTTCGACTGGCTGCTCGGTAACGACGCATGGAAGGCTCGCGTCGAGGAGGCTCTGGAGAACGGTCAGGACGTCCCCACCAAGTCCGGCCTCGAGGAGATCTTCGAGGAGATCTCCCCGATCGAGGACTTCTCCGGGTCGATGTCGCTGACGTTCCGGGACCACCGCTTCGAGCCGCCGAAGAACTCGATCGACGAGTGCAAGGAGCGCGACTTCACCTACGCCGCGCCCCTCTTCGTCACGGCCGAGTTCACCAACAACGAGACCGGTGAGATCAAGTCCCAGACCGTCTTCATGGGCGACTTCCCGCTCATGACGAACAAGGGCACTTTCGTCATCAACGGCACCGAGCGTGTCGTGGTGTCGCAGCTGGTCCGTTCCCCCGGTGTCTACTTCGACTCCACCATCGACAAGACGTCCGACAAGGACATCTTCTCCGCCAAGATCATCCCGTCCCGGGGTGCCTGGCTGGAGATGGAGATCGACAAGCGCGACATGGTCGGTGTCCGCATCGACCGCAAGCGCAAGCAGTCCGTCACCGTCCTCCTGAAGGCGCTCGGCTGGACCACCGAGCAGATCCTCGAGGAGTTCGGCGAGTACGAGTCCATGCGCGCCACCCTGGAGAAGGACCACACCCAGGGCCAGGACGACGCGCTGCTCGACATCTACCGCAAGCTGCGCCCGGGCGAGCCCCCGACGCGTGAGGCCGCGCAGACGCTGCTCGAGAACCTCTACTTCAACCCCAAGCGCTACGACCTCGCGAAGGTCGGCCGCTACAAGGTCAACAAGAAGCTGGGTACGGACACCCCGCTGGACGCGGGCATCCTGACCGTCGAGGACATCATCGCGACGATCAAGTACCTGGTGAAGCTGCACGCCGGTGAGACCGAGACGGTCGGTGACAACGGCCAGAAGGTCGTCGTCGAGACCGACGACATCGACCACTTCGGCAACCGCCGCCTGCGCAGCGTCGGCGAGCTCATCCAGAACCAGGTCCGCACGGGTCTGGCCCGTATGGAGCGCGTCGTGCGCGAGCGCATGACCACGCAGGACGTCGAGGCGATCACGCCGCAGACCCTGATCAACATCCGGCCGGTCGTCGCCTCCATCAAGGAGTTCTTCGGCACCAGCCAGCTGTCCCAGTTCATGGACCAGAACAACCCGCTCTCCGGGCTGACGCACAAGCGGCGTCTGTCCGCGCTGGGCCCGGGTGGTCTGTCCCGTGAGCGGGCCGGCTTCGAGGTCCGTGACGTGCACCCGTCGCACTACGGCCGCATGTGCCCGATCGAGACGCCCGAAGGCCCGAACATCGGTCTGATCGGCTCGCTCGCCACCTACGGTCGCGTGAACGCGTTCGGCTTCGTCGAGACCCCGTACCGCAAGGTCGACGAGACCGGTGTCGTCACCGAAGAGGTCCACTACCTCACGGCCGACGAAGAGGACCGGTTCGTCATCGCCCAGGCCAACGCGCCGCTGACCGACGACCTCCGGTTCGCCGAGGCCCGCGTCCTGGTCCGCCGCCGTGGCGGTGAGGTCGACTACGTCGCCCCCGAGGACGTGGACTACATGGACGTCTCGCCGCGCCAGATGGTGTCGGTCGCGACCGCCATGATCCCCTTCCTCGAGCACGACGACGCCAACCGTGCCCTCATGGGCGCGAACATGATGCGTCAGGCCGTGCCGCTGATTAAGTCCGAGTCCCCGCTCGTCGGCACCGGCATGGAGTACCGCTCCGCCGTCGACGCCGGAGACGTCGTCAAGGCCGAGAAGGCCGGTGTGGTCCAGGAGGTCTCCGCGGACTACATCACCACCGCCAACGACGACGGCACGTACATCACGTACCGTCTGGCCAAGTTCGCCCGCTCCAACCAGGGCACCTCGGTCAACCAGAAGGTCATCGTCAACGAGGGCGACCACGTCATCGAGGGCCAGGTCCTCGCCGACGGTCCGGCCACCCAGAACGGCGAGATGGCGCTCGGCAAGAACCTGCTGGTCGCCTTCATGCCCTGGGAAGGCCACAACTACGAGGACGCGATCATCCTCAGCCAGCGCCTGGTCCAGGACGACGTCCTCTCCTCGATCCACATCGAGGAGCACGAGGTCGACGCCCGTGACACCAAGCTCGGCCCCGAGGAGATCACCCGGGACATCCCGAACGTCTCCGAGGAGGTCCTCGCCGACCTCGACGAGCGCGGCATCATCCGCATCGGTGCCGAGGTCATCGCGGGCGACATCCTCGTCGGCAAGGTGACCCCGAAGGGTGAGACCGAGCTGACCCCCGAGGAGCGCCTGCTGCGCGCGATCTTCGGTGAGAAGGCCCGTGAGGTCCGTGACACCTCGCTGAAGGTGCCGCACGGCGAGACCGGCAAGGTCATCGGCGTGCGCGTCTTCGACCGCGAGGAGGGCGACGAGCTGCCGCCGGGCGTGAACCAGCTGGTCCGCGTCTACGTGGCTCAGAAGCGCAAGATCACCGACGGTGACAAGCTCGCCGGCCGTCACGGCAACAAGGGCGTCATCTCCAAGATCCTGCCGATCGAGGACATGCCGTTCCTGGAGGACGGCACCCCGGTCGACATCATCCTCAACCCGCTGGGTGTGCCGTCCCGAATGAACCCGGGACAGGTCCTGGAGATCCACCTCGGCTGGCTCGCCAGCCAGGGCTGGGACGTCTCCGGCCTGGCGGACGAGTGGGCGCAGCGCCTGCAGGCGATCGGCGCCGACCAGGTCGAACCGCGCACCAACGTCGCCACCCCGGTGTTCGACGGTGCCCGCGAGGACGAGCTGGCCGGTCTGCTGCAGCACACGCTGCCGAACCGCGACGGCGACCGCATGGTCCTCCCGTCCGGCAAGGCCAGGCTGTTCGACGGCCGCTCCGGTGAGCCGTTCCCGGACCCGATCTCGGTCGGGTACATGTACATCCTGAAGCTGCACCACCTGGTCGACGACAAGCTGCACGCCCGCTCGACCGGTCCGTACTCGATGATCACCCAGCAGCCGCTGGGTGGTAAGGCCCAGTTCGGTGGCCAGCGCTTCGGCGAGATGGAGGTGTGGGCCCTCGAGGCCTACGGCGCCGCGTACGCCCTCCAGGAGCTGCTGACCATCAAGTCCGACGACGTCACCGGCCGCGTGAAGGTCTACGAGGCCATCGTCAAGGGCGAGAACATCCCTGAGCCCGGCATTCCCGAGTCCTTCAAGGTGCTCATCAAGGAAATGCAGTCCCTGTGCCTCAACGTGGAGGTGCTGTCCAGCGACGGTATGTCCATCGAGATGCGCGACACCGACGAGGACGTCTTCCGCGCTGCGGAGGAGCTCGGCATCGACCTGTCCCGGCGCGAGCCGAGCAGCGTCGAAGAGGTCTGACGGGAGTCCGGCCGGGGACCGGACCCACTGGTCCAGTCCCCGCCGACCCCCAGGCCCCCGTTTCAGACCAAAGACTTACGACCCTGAGAGGGATTGACGCATAGTGCTCGACGTCAACTTCTTCGACGAGCTCCGGATCGGCCTGGCCACCGCTGACGACATCCGTCAGTGGAGCCACGGCGAGGTCAAGAAGCCCGAGACCATCAACTACCGCACCCTCAAGCCCGAGAAGGACGGCCTCTTCTGCGAGAAGATCTTCGGCCCCACCCGGGACTGGGAGTGCTACTGCGGCAAGTACAAGCGCGTCCGCTTCAAGGGCATCATCTGCGAGCGCTGTGGCGTCGAGGTCACGCGCGCCAAGGTGCGTCGTGAGCGGATGGGCCACATCGAGCTCGCCGCGCCCGTCACGCACATCTGGTACTTCAAGGGCGTCCCGTCGCGTCTGGGCTACCTGCTCGACCTGGCGCCGAAGGACCTGGAGAAGGTCATCTACTTCGCGGCGTACATGATCACGTACGTCGACGAGGAGCGCCGTCAGCGCGACCTGCCCTCGCTGGAGGCCCACGTCTCCGTCGAGCGCCAGCAGATCGAGCAGCGCCGTGACGCCGACCTGGAGGCCCGCGCCAAGAAGCTCGAGGCGGACCTCGCCGAGCTGGAGGCCGAGGGCGCCAAGGCCGACGTGCGCCGCAAGGTGCGTGAGGGTGCCGAGCGCGAGATGAAGCAGCTGCGCGACCGTGCGCAGCGCGAGATCGACCGCCTCGACGAGGTGTGGACCCGGTTCAAGAACCTCAAGGTCCAGGACCTCGAGGGCGACGAGCTGCTCTACCGCGAGCTGCGTGACCGCTTCGGCACGTACTTCGACGGTTCGATGGGTGCCGCGGCGCTGCAGAAGCGCCTGGAGTCCTTCGACCTCGACGAGGAGGCCGAGAAGCTCCGCGAGATCATCCGTACCGGCAAGGGCCAGAAGAAGACCCGTGCCCTGAAGCGTCTGAAGGTCGTCTCCGCGTTCCTGCAGACGTCCAACAGCCCCAAGGGCATGGTCCTGGACTGCGTCCCGGTCATCCCGCCGGACCTGCGTCCGATGGTGCAGCTGGACGGTGGCCGCTTCGCGACCTCCGACCTGAACGACCTGTACCGCCGTGTCATCAACCGCAACAACCGTCTGAAGCGCCTGCTCGACCTGGGCGCTCCGGAGATCATCGTCAACAACGAGAAGCGCATGCTTCAGGAGGCTGTTGACGCCCTCTTCGACAACGGTCGTCGCGGCCGCCCGGTGACCGGTCCGGGTAACCGCCCGCTGAAGTCCCTCAGCGACATGCTGAAGGGCAAGCAGGGCCGCTTCCGTCAGAACCTGCTCGGTAAGCGTGTCGACTACTCGGCGCGTTCCGTGATCGTCGTCGGCCCGCAGCTCAAGCTGCACCAGTGCGGTCTGCCGAAGGCGATGGCGCTGGAGCTGTTCAAGCCGTTCGTGATGAAGCGCCTGGTCGACCTGAACCACGCGCAGAACATCAAGTCGGCCAAGCGCATGGTCGAGCGCGGCCGCACCGTGGTGTACGACGTCCTCGAAGAGGTCATCGCCGAGCACCCGGTGCTGCTGAACCGTGCGCCCACCCTGCACCGCCTCGGCATCCAGGCCTTCGAGCCGCAGCTGGTCGAGGGCAAGGCCATCCAGATCCACCCGCTCGTCTGCACCGCGTTCAACGCGGACTTCGACGGTGACCAGATGGCCGTGCACCTGCCGCTGTCCGCGGAGGCGCAGGCCGAGGCCCGCATTCTGATGCTGTCCTCGAACAACATCCTCAAGCCGGCCGACGGCCGTCCGGTGACGATGCCGACCCAGGACATGGTCCTCGGTCTGTTCTTCCTCACCACCGACGGCGAGATGCGCGACGTGAAGGGCGAGGGCCGCTCGTTCGCGTCCGTGGCCGAGGCGATCATGGCGTTCGACGCCGGCGAGCTCTCGCTGCAGGCGCGCGTGGACATCCGCTTCCCGGTGGGCACCATCCCGCCGCGCGGCTGGACCCCGCCGGTCCGTGAGGAGGGCGAGCCGGAGTGGCAGCAGGGTGACAGCTTCACGCTGAAGACCACGCTGGGCCGTGCGCTCTTCAACGAGCTGCTGCCCGAGGACTACCCGTTCGTCGACTACGAGGTCGGCAAGAAGCAGCTCTCCGAGATCGTCAACGACCTCGCCGAGCGGTACCCGAAGGTCGTCGTGGCGGCCACGCTCGACAACCTGAAGACGGCCGGCTTCTACTGGGCCACCCGTTCCGGTGTCACCGTCGCCATCTCCGACGTCGTCGTTCCCGAGGCGAAGAAGGAGATCGTCAAGGGCTACGAGGCGCAGGACGAGAAGGTCCAGAAGCAGTACGAGCGTGGTCTGATCACCAAGGACGAGCGCACCCAGGAACTGATCGCGATCTGGACCAAGGCGACCAACGAGGTCGCCGAGGCCATGAACGAGAACTTCCCGAAGACCAACCCGATCTTCATGATGGTGAACTCGGGTGCACGAGGCAACATGATGCAGATGCGTCAGATTGCCGGTATGCGTGGTCTGGTGTCGAACGCGAAGAACGAGACCATCCCGCGGCCCATCAAGGCGTCGTTCCGTGAGGGTCTGTCCGTGCTGGAGTACTTCATCTCCACGCACGGTGCCCGTAAGGGTCTCGCGGACACCGCTCTGCGTACCGCCGACTCGGGTTACCTGACCCGTCGTCTGGTGGACGTGTCGCAGGACGTCATCATCCGCGAGGAGGACTGCGGCACCGAGCGCGGCCTCAAGCTCCACATCGCGGAGCGCGGCGCCGACGGCGTCCTGCGCAAGGCGGAGAACGTGGAGACGTCCGTGTACGCGCGCTGCCTCGCCGAGGACATCGTCGTCGACGGTCAGGTCCTGGCCCCGGCCGGCACCGACCTGGGCGACGTGCTCATCGAGGAGCTCGTCTCGCGCGGCGTCGAGGAGGTCAAGACCCGTTCGGTCCTGACCTGCGAGTCCGCGGTCGGCACCTGCGCCATGTGCTACGGCCGTTCGCTGGCCACCGGCAAGCTGGTCGACATCGGTGAGGCGGTCGGCATCATCGCCGCCCAGTCCATCGGTGAGCCCGGCACCCAGCTGACGATGCGTACCTTCCACACCGGTGGTGTGGCCGGTGACGACATCACCCAGGGTCTGCCGCGTGTCGTCGAGCTCTTCGAGGCCCGTACCCCGAAGGGTGTCGCCCCGATCTCCGAGGCGAGCGGCCGCGTTCGCATCGAAGAGACGGAGAAGACGAAGAAGATCGTCATCACGCCGGACGACGGCAGCGACGAGACGGCGTACCCGATCTCGAAGCGCGCCCGACTCCTGGTGAGCGAGGGCGAGCACGTCGAGGTGGGCCAGAAGCTCACCGTGGGTGCCACCAACCCGCACGACGTGCTGCGCATCCTGGGCCAGCGTGCCGTCCAGGTCCACCTGGTCGGCGAGGTCCAGAAGGTGTACAACTCGCAGGGTGTGTCGATCCACGACAAGCACATCGAGATCATCATCCGGCAGATGCTCCGCCGTGTGACGATCATCGAGTCCGGCGACGCCGAGCTGCTGCCCGGCGAGCTGGTCGAGCGCTCGAAGTTCGAGCAGGAGAATCGTCGTGTGGTCCAGGAGGGCGGTCACCCGGCCTCCGGTCGTCCGCAGCTCATGGGTATCACCAAGGCCTCGCTGGCGACCGAGTCCTGGCTGTCGGCGGCGTCCTTCCAGGAGACGACCAGGGTCCTCACGGACGCGGCGATCAACGCCAAGTCCGACTCCCTGATCGGTCTCAAGGAGAACGTCATCATCGGTAAGCTCATCCCGGCCGGTACGGGCCTCGCCCGCTACCGCAACATCCGGGTCGAGCCGACCGAGGAGGCCAAGGCCGCGATGTACTCGGCCGTGGGCTACGACGACATCGACTACTCGCCGTTCGGCACGGGCTCCGGCCAGGCCGTGCCGCTGGAGGACTACGACTACGGTCCGTACAACCAGTAAGCGAGCAGTATGAACCGAAGGGCGGCTACCCCGAGTGGGGTGGCCGCCCTTCGGCGTTGCCGGAGCTGCTCAGCGGTTGATCGCGAGGTGTGGCTCCAGGGCGCGCAGCCTCTCCTGGTGGCCGGGATGGCTGGAGAGCAGGCGGGTCAGCGCCCCGGGGTCGGCCGGCTGTTCTCCGGCCGCGGCGGCACGGGCGCGCCGTGCCGCCTCCTGCGCCTGCAGGTGCTGCAGCACCTCCGTCATCTCCTGTGCGAAGCCGAGCGCGACCGCCTGTTCGTCGGCGCGCAGTTCGCTCTTGCGCGCGGTGTAGGCGAGGAAGTACGGGGCGACGAACAGGGAGAGAGCGATGGGCCAGTAGGCGAGCCAAAGCATGAGCGCGAAGCCCGCCAGGACGAGAAACAGGGCGGTGGCCACCAGCATGTTGATCCGGCCTGCGACATAGACCGCGATGATGGCGAGGAAGCTCGCCACGTTCCAGGCGATCCGGCCGGGCAGCGAGTACCAGTAGCCGAGCAGGCCGGCCCAGGAGTGACCGCCGGTGTGGTGGCCGAGTTCGTGCGCGAGTACGGCGGCCAGGTGGCTGCTGGGGACCTCGCCCAGCGCGTACGTCGTGACGCCGACGATGTGGCCCGCGACCGCCGCCGCGTTCAGGTCGTCGCTGTTCTCCACCATCAGTTCGTACGTGCGGGCCTCGATGCCCGCGCGGGCGGTGACCTCGTGCCAGACCGGCTCCAGTCGGGCTCGTTCGTCCGGCTCGGGGCGCCGGAGCTTCAGGACGCGGCGGGCGAAGAGCCGCTCGGTGGGCCGATGGAAGGCGAGTCCGCCCGAGAACAGCCAGGCGGCCACGATGAGCCCGCCGACGATGTTTCCGGCCAGGGCCACGGAGATGGTGGCGACAACGGCGAGGCTCGCCACGAAGCCGGGGATGTACATGATCAGTCGGCCCCAGGCCGTGGCGTCCGCACCTCGCTGGTGGGCGGAGATGTGGATGCGTGCGCCCTGGTGGCGGTAGTCGAGGTCGTCGGGAGCGGAAGGGCTGGTGGGAGCGGGGGCAGTGGGAGCGGCTTCGGGAGTTGGGGGAGCGAGCGGGGCGGCGGCGGGCGGTGGCGGGTCCGGGGGTACCTCCGGGTACTCGGGCGGAGCACTGTCCGGGTACGGAGGGGCTTCGGGGTGGGGGAGGGCCTCGGCTGTCTCCGCGCGGCGTGGGACCAAGGGATGCGGGGCCGGCGCGGCCGCTTCCGGGTAGGGCGGGGCCTCGGCCGCTCCCGGGTGCTGGGGAGCGATGGCGCCCGGGTACTGGGGCGGCGGTACGTCGGCCGGGTACTGCGGCAGTGGTCCGCCCCGGACGCTCGAGTCCCGAAGAGGGGCGCCCGGGTAGGCGGGTGGGGCTTCCGGGTACGGCGGTGGTGCCTTCGGGTGCGGGGGCGATGGGGTGATGTCCGGGCGTTCGGAGTGGGGGGCCGACGGGGACGGGCGGTCCGGTGGCTGGGGCATGGCGGGAGTTCCTTCGGGGTGGGGACGTCAGCCGATGAGGAGTGCGGCGGGCAGCAGCACCGTGGCTGCGCAGAAGGCGATCAGGCCGGCGCGGATCCACTGGTGTTTGCGAGCGGCGATACGGCTGGTCTCGGTGAGAGCCGTCGTGAGTCCGGCGACGGGGTCGCCTTCGGTGTCGGCGAGTGCGGCGGACAGCAGGCCCTCGCGCGCCGCCTGCCGGACGTCGCCGAAATAGCACAGGGGCTGACCCGGGGCCCAACCGCCGCTGCTGTAGCGGGGTAGCACGGCGAGCAGCAGCGCGAGCAAGGACAGCGCCAGCGCGAACGTTCCGGCCCACCACACGGTGGTCCCCGCCGCCGAAAGGGACCCTGGGGTCCAGTTCTGCCCGGCCACGAGTCCGCTGAACACGCCCGCGGTCATGCCCAGCGCCGCCACCAGAACGGCCGCCTTGCTGTCGGCCCGCGCGATCTCCCCGCGCATCTCGGAGAGCAGCCGTTCGGCGACCTGGGTACCGGAACGCGGCGGGGCCTGAGCCGATGTCCGGTGGGCAGTCGCGTCCGGAGTCGTCATGCGGACCCCGCATCCCTCGTGTGCTGGGGAGGCACGGTGGGCCTCGCCGGCTCAGCGGGCGACGGAGTCAGGTCCGGCTGAGCCGCCGGCGCGTACCCCGCGGGCGTGGCGGGTGCCGCAGCCGTGGTGGCGTGGGGCGACGGGGGTGTGACCGGAGAGGGGCCGACGGCGGCGTACGGCAGCGGGGGTACGGCGGGCGCGAGGTCGCCCTGAGGGTGCGGTGCCGCAGGCGCGGGGTCGCCCTGAGGGTGCGGTGCCGCAGGCGCGGCCGGTACCGGTGGCTGATCGCCGTACGGCTGCCGCTGCCCGCTCGCTTCCGGCACCGGCGTGTCGTACGGACCCTGGGCGCCCTGCCCGTCGTACCCGCCCGGCGCCGGTGTTGCCCCGGCCGGCAGCGCCGACTGGCCGTGGGGCGCGGTCCCCCGGCGGCGGGCCAGATCGTCGACCGCGTGGCGGACCTGCTTGAGAGTTTCGGCCTTCTGGTAGTCCTCCAGCTCGTCGCCGCCGATGAGCTGCAGCTGGCTCTGGATGAAGGACAGTTGGTCCTGCTGGATGCTGTTGATGACCAGTTGGGTGTCCTCGGGGTGCTCGGCCAAATGGAGCGCCCAGGCGCCCACGCCGCCGTGCTGCAGGTGGTACCGGTAGAAGTTGATCTTCGCGGCCACGAGTTCCTGTTGCTGCTGCTGACGCAGGCGCTCCAGCTCGTACTGCTGCCGGGCCTTGCGCAGCTCGAGCTCGTGCTCCGGGTCGAGCATCTCGGACTCGTAGCGCAGGGTCCGCTGCCGGCGCCGGTGTGCCATCGCCTCCTCGTCCGGGCGCAGCCGCACCACGCAGCTGACCGTGAGCCCGGTGCCCGCCGCGAAACCGCTCGCCTCGACCGCCTTCTGGACGGCCGCCTCGGCGGTTGCGCTGTCCTCGATGGAGTAGCGGCGGCTGACCGGCCGGGCAAGCTGCTGCAGTTCACGCTTCAGCCGTTCGGGAACGTCGCGCTCGCCGCTGCGCACGAACGCCTCCGGATCCCCGACCCGCCAGGTCAGGTCGGCGGTCACACCGAAGGAGAAGGCGTCGTCGTCGCTGGGCAGTTCGAGCTCCAGCTGCACCGGGTGGCTGCCCATGTCCACCTCGTACACCGAGGCGTAGCGACGGGTCGCCGCGTCCGTGCGGCTCGGCCGGTGCGGCGGGACGTACGTGTCGTACGCGCCGTCCTTGGTGGCGAAGACCAGCGCGTGGTCGATCGCCATGACCGGGCGTCGGCCGGTGTAGTCGAAACGGGAGATCGGCCGGACGGTGAGCACCGGGTCCTTCAACGTGCTGTGCCGGTCGGCTTCCTGCTGCCACTCCGGCTGACGGCGGAAGTCCGCCATGGGGCAACTCCTCGTGATTGCTGTGGGTCCTCGTGCGTCAGGGGGTGGCGGCGGCAGGGTGCAGCACCGCGAGCAGCCGGTCCGCCACGGGCGGGCGTGGACCGCCGTCCTCGCCGCGCAACGTGCGCAGTTCGTGGCTGAGCCGGTCGCGGTCGGCCGCGGTGACGACCAGCGCGGGCAGCAGCAGCTCCAGGGCGCGTGCCGCGTCGGCGCGGTACTGGGCCGCGTGCACCCAGGTGCGCAGCGCGCTCAGGGCCTGCCGGGTGTGGGCGCGGTCCCCGAGGGCGGTGCGCCACAGGGTGGCGAGGTCGCGGGCCGAGTCCGCCTGGTACATGCCGGCGTGGGCGTACCACTCCACGAGCGCGTTCTCCTCGGCGTTGTCGCAGGCCCGCACGAACGCGTTCAGCGCGAGAGCCCGCACCGCCGGGGTGTCGTGGTGGAGCAGCCCCACGAGTTCGGAGAGCATCTCGCCGCGGCGTTCGCCCACGGAGAGCAGCAGGGCCGTCGACTCGATCAGGTTGCTGCTCTCGGTGGGGCTGCTGTCGTCGGCGCGGGCTCGGGCGGCGAGCGCGCCGAGTGCCGGGGCCGCCAGGTCCGGGCGGAGCGGCGCGAGCAACCCGAAGGCGCGGATCGCGGTCCACCGGCGGGCCCAGTGCGCGTCCGTGCACCACTGGGTGAGCAGCCGCAGCACGACGGGCGCGTCCAGCAGTTGCGCGAGGGTGAGCGCGTTCGCCGCGGTCACCCGGGCCCCGAAGAAACGGGAGACGGCCCAGCCGTCGATGAGCAGTGCGATCGCCGAGGGCAGATCGGCGCACGCGAGCAGTGCGGCGGCCGCGGCGGCCCGGGTCCGAACGACGGGACGCGCGTCGCGGGCCAGTTCCTTTAGCCAGGCGACCAGCGCGGGCCGGGCCGAGGGGTGCCCGGTCCACACCTCGGCCAGCAGCGCGCGCGGGGTGTCCTCTCTCGGGAAGTACGCCGTGAACTGCGGCACCTCCCCCCACTCGGTCGTCTCGTTCCGCATCTCACCCTCGGCACCGACCCGCTCCAGCCGGGTCTCGGCGGCCAGGCCGAACACCGGGATCTCCGGCGGCTCTTCGGGGTGTTGGAGCCGCTGGAAGTGCGCGAAGAGGCGGTCCGCGAGTTCGGCGGCCAGGACGTAAGGGGCCCGGTCGAAGACGGCGAGCGCGATCAGGAACGCCTTGTCCCGCAGATCGGTACCGGCGTCGCTCAGCCGGTCCCGGCACTGCTTCGCCACCGCCGCCTGACCGAAGTCCGCCAGCCGGGCGGCCGCCTCGGCGCTGCCGTCGTACGAGGCGAGTGCCCTGGCGTACTCGGCGGCCTCGGCAGGGTGGTGCCGCCCTTTGGAGTGACGGGAGAGGAAGTCCCGCACGGGGCTGAGGGACAGCAGGTCCTCGACGTCCGCCCCGCGCAGGCGGGCCACGTGGGCCCGGAGCACGGCCGCCGCATCAGGGGGTTCCCACCGTGCCGGGGTGGGGCCCAGCAGGAAAGGCGAGTTCTCGACGGTGACCACCAGATAGCCGTCGGCCTGCTTGAGCTGGTCGCGGGCCGCGTACAGATGGGTGTCCCGCAGCGGCCGGTTGCGGGTCAGGGGCAGATCGCGCAGGACGTGTCCGCCGGGGTGCGTGAGCCGGCCGGCCAGGGTCGCCGGGGTCGTCTCCGCGGACAGGGCGTGCACTGCGGGCACGCCCAGCCGGTGCAGCAGCATGCAGGCGGCCGCGTAGCGCCCGCTCCCGTGGGCGCCCGACAGCACCAGGACGCGTTCCCGGTGGAGCCTTTCCAGGGCGGCCGGGAAGGCGGGGCTCTCGACGAACACCGCGGCCAGCGCGTCGAGCCGTTCGCGGGGGATCTCCCCGGAGACGGCGGCGTCCGCCGCCGGCGCGTGGTGGTGGATCTCCGTCTTCCCGCCGAGGAAGACGTCTCCGGCCACGTGCCCGCCGGACACCCCGTGCTGGGCGCCGCCGACGAGGCCGCCGCCGAAGGACGCGGCCGAACCGAGGATGAACCCCGGGGCGTGCGCGAACAGCTCCCGCTGCGCGGCCCGCGCCTCCTGCGTCCTTTCCTCAGGCCCGTCATCGGCATCGGCTGCGGTCGGGTGCGGGTCCTGCTGCGGTACGGCGTCCGAGTCGGGCTCCTGGGACGGGGCCACCGTCATGCCGGCTCACCTCCCGACCGGGTGTCGGGGTGGTTGCCGGTCGCCGAGCCGCTCGATCCGCCGAGGTGGACGTCTCCGGCCACGTGCCCGCCGGACACGCCGTGCTGGTCCCCGCCGACGAGGCTGCCGCCGAAACTCGGGGCGCCCCCGGTGAAGTTGAAGACGACACCTCCTGCGGGAGGCGCGGACGCGGTTGGCTGCTGCCGGGCGTCGCCCTCCGGCGCCGCGGCGGATCGCCGCTCCGGTGCCGGGCGGTCCCCCGAGACACCCGGCACCGGAGCTCCCCCCGCCCCCGTGTCACCGTGGCTGTCGTGTCCGGCGGACCCGGTTCTGCCGGGCAGCGGCCCGTGCAGCCAGGCCCGCAGCGGTCCGTTCTTGCTGTCCACCGTCACCGGGTGGAAGTCCTCCGCCGGGATGCCGGGGTGACTGTGCCGCACGATGCCGGCGTGCACCGCCTCGGAGACGCACAGCACGAAGTCGTCGGCACGTTCCCGCAGGGCCGCGCGCAGCAGCTCGGCGTCGAGGAGGCGGCAGGCGTGGTTGAGGTCGGAGCCGACCCACCCGTCGTGTCCGTCCACAGCGACGTATCCGGAGGCGACCACGCCCCGCAGCCGGATCTGCGCGGAGCTGGACGCCATGCGGTTGACCGTCCGGAGCTGGGCGGGGACCTCGGTGAGCAGCGCCCTCAGCAGCGCGGTCACCGAGGCGTTGGCGTCGATCAGCTCCATGACCGAGTCGCCCCGGTCGGCCCGCAGCCGCACCGTCTCGTCGATGCCGGCACTCTCGAGGGCACGGTCGGTGATGTCGTAGAGCATCCGCCGCAGGTACGCCTGCTCGACGTCGTCCCGGTCGCTGTACTTCTCGATGTCGAGCAGGAGGATCGTCCGGCTCACGGGGTCCGTCATGGTCGCCTTTCGGTGGGAGCTGACGCCTGGGTGAGAAGAGTGGCGCTCTGGGCGGCTCCGGGAAGAGGGCGGATGACGCACTCGAACTGTGACCGTGTGCACAGTGGGGCCTTCGGCACCGATGTGGTGCCGTGCCGGCGACACCCCGCGTCGCGGGGGCGTATCAGCGAGCCACACGCTTCCCCGGAACCCGCCGACGCGGTTCAGAACTCCGTGCGTGCGATGCGCCGCAGCACGTCCATCCGGACGATCCGCAGAGTCCGCCGGCCCGTCAGCACCACGCCCTTCTCCCGCAGCTCCTTCAGCAGCCGCTGGACCATCTCCCGCGACGCTCCGACGGATCCGGCGAGCTCCTGCTTGCTCAGGGGGACCAGGAGCTCGACGCCGGCCTCCGTGTAGCGCGCGTTGGTGTGGGCGAGTTCGAGCAGGAGGGCCGCGAGCCGTTCCCGCACGCTCAGCGAGGCGAACTCCAGGCGTCGCTGGTCGGCCGCGCGCATCCGGTCGGAGGTGAGCCCGAGCAGCGCGTACGAGACGGCGGGGGACCGGGACAGGAACTCGGTGAAGCGGTTCCGGTCGACCGCCACCGCGCGTACCGGCTCCAGCGCGGTGACGGTCGCGGAGCGCGGCCGCCCCGTCAGCGCGGCGGACTCGCCGACGATGTCGCCGGGCCCACGCAGTGCGAGCAGCGCCTCGTACCCGTTCGCGGCGGCCGCGGTCACCTTCGTCCAGCCGTGCGTGACGAAGACGACGTACGAGGACGGCTCGTGCTGGTGGAGCAGGACATCCCGTGGCCGGAAGCCCAGCTCGCGGCCCAGACCGAGGAGCGTCTCACGGTCCTGCTTCTCCAGGCGCGCCAGGAAGGGCACCCGGTCGTCGAGTCCGGTCTCTCCCGGTAAGCCTGCCGTGGTCATGAACTCCCCCGTCCCGGCTGATCCGTACCGCGACCGCTCAACGTACTGAACATGTCCCGGCCATGAACACCGGATCGGTAAACCGGCGGCAGGCGCGGGCGGTGGCGCCGACGGGTGCGGCGCATCGGGAGGATGATGGAGGGACTCCGGAGTTCCGGGGAGGTGCCCGTGTCGCAGTCGCGGTGTCCGTCGTGGCAGACCTGGCAGCAGGGGCAGGGCGTGTACCGCAGCCGTGGGCAGGGCACGATGGGTGGGCAGGGCACGATGGTGTTCAAAACGGGCAGCGACCGCCGATTCGAAGATCACGGAGGGGTCGGAGTCTTGACATGCTCCGCACGGCGCTGCCGGTGGGGCCCATTTGTTTTGACCGCAGCGAATGCGGTAGGTACGCTCAGACCTTGTGCCTGGGGTGTGCCCTGGCTCTCGTGCGTGCCTTCACACCGCACCGGGAGCCGTGACCGGCCACCGTAATCTGCGCCCTTTTCGCCTAGCGGCGGGAATCTGCGGGATTCGACACACCCGACCGCGTGGGTCGGCGACGTTCCAGGTTAGCTGTACCCATCGGCACACAGAAACCGGAGAAGTAGTGCCTACGATCCAGCAGCTGGTCCGCAAGGGCCGGCAGGACAAGGTCGAGAAGAACAAGACGCCCGCACTCGAGGGTTCTCCTCAGCGTCGCGGCGTCTGCACGCGTGTGTTCACGACCACCCCGAAGAAGCCGAACTCGGCCCTGCGTAAGGTCGCGCGTGTGCGTCTGACCAGCGGGATCGAGGTCACGGCCTACATTCCGGGTGAGGGACACAACCTGCAGGAGCACTCCATCGTGCTCGTGCGCGGCGGCCGTGTGAAGGACCTGCCGGGTGTTCGCTACAAGATCATCCGTGGCTCCCTCGACACCCAGGGTGTCAAGAACCGCAAGCAGGCCCGCAGCCGTTACGGCGCCAAGAAGGAGAAGTAAGAATGCCTCGTAAGGGCCCCGCCCCGAAGCGTCCGGTCATCATCGACCCGGTCTACGGCTCTCCTCTGGTGACCTCCCTGATCAACAAGGTGCTGCTGAACGGCAAGCGCTCCACCGCCGAGCGCATCGTCTACGGCGCCATGGAGGGCCTGCGCGACAAGACCGGCAACGACCCGGTCATCACGCTCAAGCGCGCTCTGGAGAACATCAAGCCGACCCTCGAGGTCAAGTCCCGCCGTGTCGGTGGCGCCACCTACCAGGTCCCGGTCGAGGTCAAGCCCGGCCGAGCCAACACCCTGGCGCTGCGCTGGCTGGTCGGTTACTCCCGCGCCCGTCGCGAGAAGACCATGACCGAGCGTCTGCTCAACGAGCTTCTCGACGCTTCGAACGGCCTCGGTGCGGCCGTCAAGAAGCGCGAGGACACGCACAAGATGGCCGAGTCCAACAAGGCCTTCGCGCACTACCGCTGGTAGTCGCTACCCCATCGAGAACCGAGAGAAGACTGAAGCCTTATGGCTACCACTTCGCTTGACCTGGCCAGGGTGCGCAACATCGGCATCATGGCCCACATCGACGCGGGCAAGACGACCACCACCGAGCGGATCCTGTTCTACACCGGCGTTTCGTACAAGATCGGTGAGGTCCACGACGGCGCTGCCACCATGGACTGGATGGAGCAGGAGCAGGAGCGTGGCATCACGATCACCTCTGCTGCCACCACCTGTCACTGGCCGCTGGAGAACGTCGACCACACCATCAACATCATCGACACCCCGGGCCACGTCGACTTCACGGTCGAGGTGGAGCGCTCCCTGCGCGTGCTCGACGGTGCCGTGACGGTGTTCGACGGCGTTGCCGGCGTTGAGCCGCAGTCCGAGACGGTGTGGCGTCAGGCGGACCGCTACGGCGTTCCCCGCATCTGCTTCGTCAACAAGCTCGACCGCACCGGTGCCGAGTTCCACCGCTGCGTCGACATGATCTCCGACCGCCTGGGTGCGCAGCCGCTGGTCATGCAGCTGCCGATCGGTGCCGAGGCCGACTTCAAGGGCGTTGTGGACCTGGTCCGCATGAAGGCCCTGGTCTGGTCCGCGGAGGCGACCAAGGGCGAGATGTACGACGTCGTCGACATCCCGGCCACGCACACCGAGGCCGCCGAGGAGTGGCGCGGCAAGCTGCTCGAGGCCGTCGCGGAGAACGACGAGGAGCTGATGGAGCTGTACCTCGAGGGCGAGGAGCCCACCGAGGAGCAGCTGTACGCGGCGATCCGTCGTATCACCATCGCGTCCGGCAAGGGCACCGGCACCACCGTCACCCCGGTGTTCTGCGGCACCGCGTTCAAGAACAAGGGCGTCCAGCCCCTGCTCGACGCGGTCGTGCGCTACCTGCCGTCCCCGGTCGACATCGAGGCCATCGAGGGCCACGCGGTCAACAACCCGGAGGAGGTCGTCAAGCGCAAGCCGTCCGACGAGGAGCCGCTGTCCGCGCTGGCGTTCAAGATCATGAGCGACCCGCACCTCGGCAAGCTCACCTTCGTCCGCGTGTACTCCGGCCGCCTGGAGTCCGGCACCGCCGTGCTGAACTCCGTCAAGGGCAAGAAGGAGCGCATCGGCAAGATCTACCGCATGCACGCCAACAAGCGTGAGGAGATCGAGTCGGTGGGCGCCGGTGACATCGTCGCCGTCATGGGCCTGAAGCAGACCACCACCGGTGAGACGCTGTCCGACGACAAGAACCCGGTCATCCTGGAGTCCATGGACTTCCCGGCGCCGGTCATCCAGGTCGCCATCGAGCCCAAGTCGAAGGGCGACCAGGAGAAGCTCGGCGTCGCGATCCAGCGCCTGGCCGAGGAGGACCCGTCCTTCCAGGTCCACTCGGACGAGGAGACCGGCCAGACCATCATCGGTGGTATGGGCGAGCTGCACCTCGAGGTGCTGGTCGACCGTATGCGCCGTGAATTCAAGGTCGAGGCCAACGTCGGCAAGCCGCAGGTGGCGTACCGCGAGACGATCCGCAAGGCCGTCGAGCGCGTCGACTACACCCACAAGAAGCAGACCGGTGGTACCGGTCAGTTCGCGAAGGTGCAGATCGGCATCGAGCCGCTCGAGGGTGGCGACACCTCGTACGAGTTCGTGAACAAGGTGACCGGTGGCCGTATCCCGAAGGAGTACATCCCTTCGGTGGACGCCGGTGCGCAGGAGGCCATGCAGTTCGGCATCCTCGCCGGTTACGAGATGACCGGCGTGCGCGTCATCCTCCACGACGGTGCCTACCACGAGGTCGACTCCTCAGAGCTCGCCTTCAAGATCGCCGGTTCGCAGGCCTTCAAGGAGGCCGCGCGCAAGGCCAGCCCCGTGCTGCTCGAGCCGATGATGGCCGTCGAGGTCACCACGCCCGAGGACTACATGGGCGAGGTCATCGGTGACATCAACTCCCGCCGTGGCCAGATCCAGGCCATGGAGGAGCGTGCCGGCGCCCGTGTCGTGAAGGGCCTGGTTCCGCTGTCGGAGATGTTCGGCTACGTCGGCGACCTCCGCAGCAAGACGTCGGGTCGCGCGAGCTACTCGATGCAGTTCGACTCCTACGCCGAGGTTCCGCGGAACGTCGCCGAGGAGATCATCGCGAAGGCCAAGGGCGAGTAACGCACCCCGTTCACACGCTTTAGGCTTGACACCGACCGCCGGAGTTTCAAACCCCCGTTTCACCCGGGTGGGAGCGACCCCGGCGGCCGGCACCCCAGCAAAGATCACCTGGCGCCGATGAGTAAGGCGTACAGAACCACTCCACAGGAGGACCCCAGTGGCGAAGGCGAAGTTCGAGCGGACTAAGCCGCACGTCAACATCGGCACCATCGGTCACATCGACCACGGTAAGACGACCCTCACGGCCGCCATTACCAAGGTGCTGCACGACGCGTACCCGGACCTGAACGAGGCCACCCCGTTCGACAACATCGACAAGGCGCCCGAGGAGCGCCAGCGCGGTATCACCATCTCCATCGCGCACGTCGAGTACCAGACCGAGTCGCGTCACTACGCCCACGTCGACTGCCCGGGTCACGCGGACTACATCAAGAACATGATCACCGGTGCGGCGCAGATGGACGGCGCCATCCTGGTGGTCGCCGCCACCGACGGCCCGATGCCGCAGACCAAGGAGCACGTGCTCCTGGCCCGCCAGGTCGGCGTGCCGTACATCGTTGTCGCCCTGAACAAGGCCGACATGGTGGACGACGAGGAGATCCTGGAGCTCGTCGAGCTCGAGGTTCGTGAGCTCCTCACCGAGTACGAGTTCCCGGGCGACGACGTTCCGGTCGTCCAGGTCTCCGCTCTGAAGGCGCTCGAGGGCGACCCGAAGTGGACCCAGTCGGTCCTCGACCTCATGAACGCCGTCGACACCTCCATCCCGGAGCCCGAGCGTGACGTCGACAAGCCGTTCCTGATGCCGATCGAGGACGTCTTCACGATCACCGGTCGCGGTACGGTCGTCACCGGCCGTATCGAGCGCGGTGTCCTGAAGGTCAACGAGACCGTGGACATCATCGGCATCAAGCCGGAGAAGACCTCCACCACGGTCACCGGCATCGAGATGTTCCGCAAGCTGCTCGACGAGGGCCAGGCCGGTGAGAACGTCGGTCTGCTGCTCCGCGGCATCAAGCGCGAGGACGTCGAGCGCGGCCAGGTCATCATCAAGCCGGGCTCGGTCACCCCGCACACCGAGTTCGAGGCGCAGGCCTACATCCTGTCCAAGGACGAGGGTGGCCGCCACACGCCGTTCTTCAACAACTACCGCCCGCAGTTCTACTTCCGTACGACGGACGTGACCGGCGTGGTGACCCTCCCCGAGGGCACCGAGATGGTCATGCCGGGTGACAACACCGAGATGAAGGTGGAGCTCATCCAGCCCGTCGCCATGGAGGAGGGCCTCAAGTTCGCCATCCGTGAGGGTGGTCGGACCGTGGGCGCCGGCCAGGTCACCAAGATCGTCAAGTAAGTTCCGCTTGCTCGATGGTCTGACCCGCTGGGTCAGTTGACCTGAAGAGGCCCGCACGACTTCGGTCGTGCGGGCCTCTTCGCGTTGTCACGAGCGAGTGCTGGACGGGTGCCCTGGCCGAGCTGATCCCCGAGGCTGTTCGGGGGAACGGCAGGTGTCGTACGGAGGGGCGGGACGGGCGCGGTCCTACCTTCCTGCGGCATGGAGAACCCAACGGCTGCCCCGGGGACCGGACCCAGCAGGCGCAGCACCCTGGCCGGGCTCGCCGGTGCGGCCGGAGCCCTGCTGGCGGCCGGATGCACGGCCACGGACACCTGGCCGGGGCGCGGGCCGGTGGCCGCAGCGTCGGCCTCCGCGACGGTCGACGTCCCGGCCCCCGGCGCGATGACGCTCTTCGACAACCCGGAGTTCAACTTCAGCGGGCTCCTGGCGCTCGGCGCGGCCGGTCAGCGCAGCAGCGAAGTGGGCGAGGTGCTCACCGCCGTGAACGCGATCAACAGGGCCGGCCTCTCCGCACAGACGTACGTCCAGACCTTCAGAAACCTGGGCGACCGGCTGCTGAAGGCGCCCGAGGGCAGCAGACCCGACCGGGAGACCCGGCTCTTCCGCGCCCTGCGGGCCTCGCAGTACTACGCCCAGGCGCTCTTCTTCGTCCTCGGTTCCGAGGATCCCGGCGGCGAGGAGGCGCTGTACCGGGCCGGGCGCGGCGCCTGGGACACCTTCTGCGGACTGTGCGACCCGGCACCGGTGACGGCGAACGTCCCGTACGGGAGGACCCCGCTGCCCGTGTGGCTCTTCCGCCCGGACGCATCGGGACGGCCCCGCCCCACCGTGATCCTCACCAACGGCAGCGACGGACAGAACGTCGACATGTGGACGTACGGCGTGTCCGCCGCCCTGGACCGGGGCTGGAACGCGCTGGTGTACGAAGGACCGGGCCAGGGCCGGCTGATCTTCATCGATCGGGTCGTGTTCACCCCACGCTGGGAGAACGTAATCCGGACGCTCGTCGACTGGCTGGTCGCCCGCTCCGACGTGGACGCCCGCAGGATCGCCCTCACGGGGCTGAGCATGGGCGGCTGCCTGGCTCCCCGCGCGGCGGCCTTCGAGCAGCGGATCGCGGCCCTGGTGGCGATGCCCGGCTGCCTGGAGCCGTGGCTCGGCTTTCCTCCGGAGCTGCGGAAGATCCTCACCCCGAACAAGACGGAGACCAACGCCGTCTGGAACAAGGAGGTCGTACCGGAGCTGTCCCCGGCCGACGCGGCGACGTTGAAGAAACGCTTCGAGCCGTTCTCGGCCCCGGCGATGCTCGCGGCCCGCAGGGGCAGGATGTTCACGGACTTCCACACCCCGGCGAGCCTCATCCGGTCGCTGACGATCACAGACGTCGTGGGCCGCATCAAGGCCCCCACCCTGGTCCTCGACTACCAGGACGAGCAGTTCTACCCCGGCCAGGCGGCACAGATGTACGACAAGCTGAGGGCGCCCAAGGACTACGTCAAGCTCACTGCGGCGACGGGCGCCCAACTCCACTGCTCACCGATGGCTCCGCGGCAGCACTGCGAGGTGGTGTTCGACTGGCTGGGGGAGAGGTTGGCGGGGAGTTGACCTGGAGCCACGGCCGCCCTGGCCGCTCACCAGTCGGCGTACGAAGGGCCGGGGACGGACGAAGCGCCGGTCCGGTCGGCTGCTGCCGTGCGGCAGTCGCGGCAGCGTGCTCCGGGCTCGGGTGCGTGGAAGGCGCGGTCGCAGCCGTCGCAGTTGCGCAGGGGGTGCCGGACGGGTGGGGGCTCGGTCGGTGCGCGGAACGGGGGCGGGGGTGGCAGCCGGGCGGTGAGGCGGTGGGCCAGGAGGGCGGCCGGGCGGCGCAGGGCCTCGGGTGGGAGGTCGGTGGTCAGGGCATGGCGTACGGCGGTGGGGGACACGTCGCGTTGCAGCCAGGCGGCGACGCCGGGGGCGAGGTGGGCCGTGTCGCAGGCGCTGAGCAGCAGGCGGGGGTCCTGCTGGTGCAGGGTGGCGAGGAGGTCGGTGGCCGTCTGGAGGAGGGTGGGGGAGGGGTACGCCGGGTGGGGGACGGTCGGCAGGGGGTGCTTCTTGCGGGGTTCGCGGGGCTTTCTGTGGGAGGTGTGCTCCTGGGGGGCCGAGTCCGCGGGTGCGACACACTTCCCGGGAGTGTTGCAGTTCGGTGGGTCCACCACCCCTGTGGAGGCGACCGGAACGGGCGACTGGGCAGGCTTGCGGTGGCGCGGTGCCTTCGGCTGGTTGCAACTGATCGTGCGGGTGATGATCCGGCCGGTGGAGGTGCGTTCGCGTACGCGGCGCAGGTAGCCCTGGGCCTCCAGCTCGCGCAGCCCCGCGGCGATGCGGTTGCGTCCCTCCGGGAAGCGTTCGGCGAGCGTCCTGATGTCCACGGGGGCGTTGCTCGGCAGGGACTGGATGTGCACGGCCAGCGCGATCGCGACCAGCGACAGCTCCGGGTGCTGGGCGAGGTGGTTGCCGATCACCGTGAAGCGGGCGGTGTGGCGGGTGTTCTCGTGGATGACGCCGTAGGTGCTGCGGCGGGCACGCGTGCGTGGATTCGCCCGGGAGTGGGGTTCGCTCGCGGCAACGGCTGACTGGGCGTGCGGGGGCACGCTAGGGTTCTGGGTACCCATCGGGAAGCTCTTTCTTCCTCGGTGGTCAGGCCCTCGATCGGGATCGCTACTCCCGGCCGGGGGCCGATGCATGTGTGCGGTTGTTTGCGCTGAGAGTAGGGGAGTCGGGGGCCGCGAAATCCAGCCGAGCCGGGGATGTTCACCCGCCCGAGTGAGCCCGGACCCGGGGCGGACGGGTGGGGCTTGGTGGGGTCATTTCTCCCCCGGGTTCCTTGAGTGGAGATCGTCTTCGCGTCCGAAGCCCGTGGGAGCGGGTTCCGGCTCCGAGCAGCGCAGTTCCGCCCATACGGTCTTGCGCGGGAAGCGGTCCTCCCGCACGCCCCAGCGGTCCGCGAGTGCGTCCACGAGGACCAGGCCCCGGCCGGACTCGGAGCTGGAGGCCGGCTGTCGGAGCTGGGGGAGCCGTTCACAGCGGGTGTCGGTCACTTCGATGCGAAGCGTGTCGCCGACCACGTAGAGCGTGAGGCGGAAGTCCCGTCCCGGGACGCGGCCGTGGGTGACCGCGTTGGACGCCAGCTCGGCGACGACATGGCCCGGCGCCTCCAACGGCACACCCCAGGTGCGCAGTTGCTCGGTCGCCAAGAGCCGGGCGAGGCGGGCGCCGCGCGGGGTCGAGGAAAGCAGCACGCTGAAGTTGCGGATGGCGCAGTCGAGTTGGGCGGCGGGTTCGGCGGTTTCCTGATTCACATCACTCAGAGTGGCCGCGCCTGCCTACTGTGAACAGTGACGACGCCGTTGCGTACGGTGACTGTCCGGAGGTTGTCCGGTGGTGTCCGGACTGTCGGGAGAGGGTGGGGCGCGGGATGCTCGTGGACGGTGACGCCGGTCGGCTCAAGGGGGAGGCCGACGAGCCCGGGTGGGAGGTGGACCCGGACGACGAGTGGGGCCTGGCGGTGATCGCCACCGTGGGGAGGCAGCTGAAGCTTCGGCGCGAGGCGGTGGGGATGCGGGCCGGGGAGTTCGGGAAGGCCGTCGGGTACGGCGAGGACCTGGTCTACAAGATCGAGGGCGGGAAGCGCATTCCTCCTCGAACCGACGGTCCGTGAGGCGCCACGCCCCTCTCCCGGGGGTCCCGTGTTTGACTCGCGTCACGCCCGGGGTAATCTCTCCGGCCCCGATTGGCCAGCCCCCCGCCCCCTATGGCAAACTGTCGGAGTTGCTCGGTCGAGCGTTGATGCTGCGCGCCTCCCGCCGGGAGGACCGGAAGCGAGTCCCACAGTACTCGTCGCCCTAACTGCCTCACGGCAGCGCTGGGGCGGACGTACGGGAATCTTCCGGGAAGCGTGGGCGCGGCGCCGACCAGGCACCCGGTGGGCCTTTCGGTCCCCGTCGGCGCGGTTCGCAGGGCCGTGCGCAATCCCGCAGGGATGTTCGAACAAGGGACATCTGTGTCAGCGGGGGTGCGACACGCCCGACCGCGTGGGTCGGAAGGCAGGGTATGGAATGCCGGGTTCCAGAGCGTAAGAGAGACAGGACCACTGAGTAGCCATGGCGGGACAGAAGATCCGCATCCGGCTCAAGGCCTACGACCACGAGGTCATCGACTCCTCGGCGAAGAAGATCGTCGAGACGGTGACCCGCACTGGTGCGTCGGTCGCGGGCCCGGTGCCGCTGCCCACTGAGAAGAACGTGTACTGCGTCATCAAGTCGCCGCACAAGTACAAGGACTCGCGCGAGCACTTCGAGATGCGCACGCACAAGCGCCTGATCGACATCCTCGACCCGACCCCCAAGACCGTTGACTCTCTGATGCGACTCGACCTCCCGGCCGGTGTCGACATCGAGATCAAGCTCTGAGGCCGGTGATCTGAAGAGATGGCTAAGCAGATCAAGGGCATCCTGGGCGAGAAGCTCGGTATGACGCAGGTGTGGGACGAGAACAACCGTGTTGTTCCGGTCACCGTCGTCAAGGCCGGCCCCAACGTCGTCACCCAGGTCCGTACGAACGACGTCGACGGCTACGAGTCGGTCCAGATCGCCTTCGGCGAGATCGACCCGCGCAAGGTGAACAAGCCCCTCAAGGGCCACTTCGCCAAGGCCGACGTCACCCCCCGTCGTCACCTGGTCGAGATCCGCACCGCGGACGCCTCCGAGTACACGCTCGGCCAGGAGATCACCGCTGAGGTGTTCGAAGCCGGTGTGAAGGTCGACGTCACCGGCCAGAGCAAGGGCAAGGGCTTCGCCGGTGTCATGAAGCGTCACAACTTCAAGGGCCTCGGCGCCGGTCACGGCGTTCAGCGCAAGCACCGCTCGCCCGGTTCCATCGGTGGCTGCGCCACCCCGGGCCGTGTGTTCAAGGGCGTCCGCATGGCGGGCCGCATGGGCAACGAGCGCGTCACCACCCAGAACCTGACCGTCCACGCCGTTGACGCGGAGAAGGGTCTGCTGCTCATCAAGGGCGCGGTTCCCGGTCCGAACGGCGGCCTCGTCCTGGTCCGCACCGCGGCCAAGGGGGCCTGAGGTAACCGATGAGCACTGTTGACATCCTTTCGCCTGCCGGCGAGAAGACCGGTAGCGTCGAACTCCCCGCGGAGATCTTCGGCGTGGAGAAGGTCAGCATCCCGCTGATCCACCAGGTCGTCGTCGCGCAGAACGCGGCTGCCCGCCAGGGCACGCACAAGACCAAGACCCGCGCCGAAGTCCGTGGTGGTGGCAGGAAGCCGTACCGCCAGAAGGGCACCGGCCGCGCCCGTCAGGGCTCGACCCGCGCGCCGCAGTTCGCCGGCGGTGGCGTCGTGCACGGTCCCGTGCCGCGTGACTACTCGCAGCGGACCCCGAAGAAGATGAAGGCCGCGGCCCTGCGCCACGCCCTCACCGACCGGGCCCGCCACAACCGCATCCACGTCGTCACGGGCGTGATCGAGGGCGAGACCCCCTCCACGAAGGCCGCCAAGACGCTGTTCGGCAAGATCTCGGAGCGCAAGAACCTGCTCCTGGTCGTCGAGCGCGCCGACGAGGCCGCGTGGCTGTCCGCTCGCAACCTGCCCCAGGTCCACATCCTGGAGCCGGGCCAGCTGAACACGTACGACGTGATCGTCTCCGACGACGTGGTCTTCACCCAGGCCGCTTTCGAGTCCTTCGTGTCCGGCCCGAAGGCCACCGACACCGAAGGGAGCGAGGTCTGATGGCTATCCGTCACCCCGCCATTGCCTCGAAGGCCGCCAAGGCCGCCAAGGCCGCGCGCGTCGCCAAGGCGCGTCGTCACGCCGCCGAGGGCAAGAACACCGTCGAGACCCCGCTGAGCAAGTCGTACACGGACCCCCGTGACGTCCTGATCAAGCCGGTCGTCTCCGAGAAGAGCTACGCGCTCCTCGACGAGAACAAGTACACGTTCATCGTGGACCCGAGCGCCAACAAGACCCAGATCAAGCAGGCCGTCCAGGCGGTCTTCTCGGTCAAGGTCACCGGGGTCAACACGATCAACCGCCAGGGCAAGCGCAAGCGGACCCGCACCGGCTTCGGCCAGCGTGCGGCCACCAAGCGCGCGATCGTGACCCTCGCCGAGGGCGACCGTATCGACATCTTCGGCGGTCCGACCGCGTAAGCGGTCAGGATCGTCCGATATCGGACGAGGACTGAGAAATGGGAATCCGCAAGTACAAGCCGACTACGCCGGGCCGTCGTGGCGCCAGCGTCGCCGACTTCGTCGAGGTCACGCGGTCCACGCCGGAGAAGTCGCTGGTCCGTCCCCTGCACAGCAAGGGCGGCCGTAACAATTCCGGTCGTGTGACCGTCCGCCACCAGGGCGGTGGCCACAAGCGCGCCTACCGCGTGATCGACTTCCGTCGTCACGACAAGGACGGCGTGCCGGCGAAGGTCGCGCACATCGAGTACGACCCCAACCGCACCGCGCGCATCGCGCTGCTGCACTACGCCGACGGCGAGAAGCGCTACATCCTCGCCCCGCGCAACCTGCGGCAGGGCGACACCGTGGAGAACGGTCCCGGGGCCGACATCAAGCCGGGCAACAACCTGGCCCTCCGCAACATCCCGGTCGGTACCACGATCCACGCGATCGAGCTCCGTCCCGGTGGCGGCGCCAAGTTCGCCCGCTCCGCCGGTGCCTCCGTGCAGCTGCTCGCGAAGGAGGGCGCCTACGCCCACCTGCGCATGCCGTCCGGTGAGATCCGCCTGGTCGACGTCCGCTGCCGCGCCACCGTCGGCGAGGTCGGCAACGCCGAGCAGAGCAACATCAACTGGGGCAAGGCCGGCCGCAAGCGGTGGCTGGGCGTTCGCCCGACCGTGCGTGGTGTGGTCATGAACCCGGTCGACCACCCGCACGGTGGTGGTGAGGGCCGTACCTCCGGTGGCCGTCACCCCGTGTCCCCGTGGGGCCAGAAGGAAGGTCGTACGCGTTCTCCCAAGAAGGCGAGCAACAAGTACATCGTCCGCCGCCGCAAGACGAACAAGAAGCGCTAAGGACGGGTTGAGATGCCTCGTAGCTTGAAGAAGGGGCCCTTCGTCGACGACCACCTGATCAAGAAGGTGGACTCGCAGAACGAAGCCGGCACCAAGAACGTCATCAAGACCTGGTCCCGTCGCTCGATGATCGTCCCGGCCATGCTGGGCCACACGATCGCGGTGCACAACGGCAAGACCCACATCCCGGTGTTCGTCACCGAGTCGATGGTCGGCCACAAGCTCGGCGAGTTCTCGCCGACCCGCACCTTCCGGGGCCACGTCAAGGAAGACCGGAAGTCGAAGCGCCGCTAAGCGGATCGCATTCAGACACGTAAGTAACTGAAGGGACAACCATGGAAGCCAGGGCCCAGGCGCGGTACATCCGCGTCACGCCCATGAAGGCCCGCCGCGTGGTGGACCTCATCCGTGGCATGAACGCCACGGAGGCCCAGGCCGTCCTGCGATTCGCTCCGCAGGCAGCCTCCGTGCCGGTCGGCAAGGTGCTGGACAGCGCCATCGCCAACGCCGCGCACAACTACGACCACACCGATGTCGACAGCCTCTACATCTCCGAGGCCTACGTCGACGAGGGCCCGACCCTGAAGCGGTTCCGTCCGCGCGCCCAGGGCCGTGCCTACCGGATCCGCAAGCGGACCAGCCACATCACCGTGGTCGTCAGCAGCAAGGAAGGAACCCGGTAATGGGCCAGAAGGTAAACCCGCATGGGTTCCGGCTCGGCGTCACGACCGACTTCAAGTCGCGTTGGTACGCCGACAAGCTCTACAAGGACTACGTCAAGGAAGACGTCGCCATCCGTCGGATGATGACGTCCGGCATGGAGCGCGCCGGCATCTCCAAGGTGGAGATCGAGCGCACCCGTGACCGCGTCCGCGTGGACATCCACACCGCGCGTCCGGGCATCGTCATCGGCCGCCGTGGCGCCGAGGCCGACCGCATTCGCGGCGACCTCGAGAAGCTCACGGGCAAGCAGGTCCAGCTGAACATCCTCGAGGTCAAGAACCCCGAGACCGACGCTCAGCTCGTGGCCCAGGCCGTTGCCGAGCAGCTGTCCTCCCGTGTCTCCTTCCGCCGCGCCATGCGCAAGAGCATGCAGTCGGCGATGAAGGCGGGCGCCAAGGGCATCAAGATCCAGTGCGGTGGCCGCCTCGGCGGCGCCGAGATGTCCCGCTCGGAGTTCTACCGCGAGGGCCGTGTGCCCCTGCACACGCTCCGTGCGAACGTGGACTACGGCTTCTTCGAGGCCAAGACGACCTTCGGCCGCATCGGTGTGAAGGTCTGGATCTACAAGGGCGACGTCAAGAACATCGCCGAGGTCCGCGCCGAGAACGCTGCCGCCCGTGCGGGTAACCGCCCGGCTCGCGGTGGCGGTGCCGACCGCCCGGCCCGTGGTGGCCGTGGTGGCGAGCGGCGCGGTCGCAAGCCGCAGCAGGCTGCCGGCGCCGAGGCCCCCAAGGCCGAGGCCCCCGCCGCTCCGGCTGAGAGCACCGGAACGGAGGCCTGACCGACATGCTGATCCCCCGTAGGGTCAAGCACCGCAAGCAGCACCACCCGGGACGCAGCGGCGCTGCCAAGGGTGGCACGACGGTTGCGTTCGGCGAGTACGGCATCCAGGCACTCACCCCGGCGTACGTGACGAACCGTCAGATCGAGGCCGCTCGTATCGCCATGACGCGTCACATCAAGCGTGGTGGCAAGGTCTGGATCAACATCTACCCGGACCGTCCGCTCACCAAGAAGCCCGCCGAGACCCGCATGGGTTCCGGTAAGGGTTCTCCGGAGTGGTGGATCGCCAACGTCAAGCCCGGACGCGTGATGTTCGAGCTGTCGTACCCCAACGAGAAGATTGCGCGTGAGGCCCTCACTCGTGCGGCCCACAAGCTGCCGATGAAGTGCCGGATCGTCAAGCGCGAGGCAGGTGAAGCGTGATGTCGGCCGGTACCAAGGCGTCCGAGCTGCGCGAGCTGGGCAACGAGGAGCTTCTGGGCAAGCTCCGCGAGGCCAAGGAAGAGCTGTTCAACCTCCGCTTCCAGGCGGCGACGGGCCAGCTCGAGAACCACGGCCGTCTGAAGGCGGTCCGCAAGGACATCGCGCGGATCTACACCCTGATGCGCGAGCGTGAGCTGGGCATCGAAACGGTGGAGAACGCCTGATGAGCGAGAACAACGTGACTGAGAACACTGAGGCGCGCGGCTTCCGCAAGACCCGTGAGGGTCTCGTCGTCAGCGACAAGATGGACAAGACCGTCGTCGTCGCCGTCGAGGACCGCGTCAAGCACGCGCTGTACGGCAAGGTCATCCGCCGTACGAACAAGCTCAAGGCGCACGACGAGCAGAACGCCGCGGGTGTCGGCGACCGCGTCCTCCTGATGGAGACCCGGCCGCTGTCCGCGTCGAAGCGCTGGCGCGTCGTCGAGATCCTCGAGAAGGCGAAGTAATAAGCGGGGGCTCCGCCCCCGCTGACCCCCGCCGGGGGCCCCGCGCCCCCGGCCCCCGCTGGGGCTGCGCCCCAGACCCCGGGCCGTGGCCGCGATGCGGCCCCCGGCGAGGGTTTCGCTTGCAAGAGGCTTAAGTAATTCCTGCGGGAGCTACCCGCAGGACAGTTCCGCCAGGCTCTCCGGCTCAACCGCCGGAGGGAACCGGCAGACGATCAGGAGATAGACGTGATCCAGCAGGAGTCGCGACTGCGTGTCGCCGACAACACTGGTGCGAAGGAGATCCTTTGCATCCGTGTGCTCGGTGGTTCCGGTCGCCGCTACGCGGGCATCGGCGACGTCATCGTCGCCACCGTCAAGGACGCGATCCCCGGTGGCAACGTGAAGAAGGGTGACGTCGTCAAGGCGGTCATCGTTCGCACCGTCAAGGAGCGCCGCCGTCCGGACGGCTCGTACATCCGCTTCGACGAGAACGCCGCCGTCATTCTGAAGAACGACGGCGACCCTCGCGGCACCCGCATCTTCGGCCCGGTCGGGCGTGAGCTGCGCGAGAAGAAGTTCATGAAGATCATCTCGCTGGCTCCGGAGGTGCTGTAAGCATGAAGATCAAGAAGGGCGACCTGGTCCAGGTCATCACCGGCAAGGACAAGGGCAAGCAGGGCAAGGTCATTGCCGCTTTCCCGCGCGAGGACCGCGTCCTGGTCGAGGGTGTCAACCGGGTCAAGAAGCACACCAAGGCTGGTCCGACCGCTCGCGGCTCGCAGGCCGGCGGCATCATCACGACCGAGGCCCCCATCCACGTGTCCAACGTTCAGTTGGTCGTGGAGAAGGACGGCAACAAGGTCGTGACCCGCGTCGGCTACCGCTTCGACGAGAACGGCAACAAGATCCGCGTTGCCAAGCGGACGGGTGAGGACATCTGATGACGACCACCACCGTGACTCCGCGTCTGAAGCAGAAGTACCGCGACGAGATCATCCAGAAGCTGCGTGACCAGTTCAAGTACGAGAACGTCATGCAGGTTCCGGGCCTCGTCAAGATCGTGGTCAACATGGGTGTGGGCGACGCCGCCCGCGACTCCAAGCTGATCGAGGGCGCCATCCGCGACCTCACCACGATCACCGGTCAGAAGCCGGCCGTCACCAAGGCCCGCAAGTCCATCGCGCAGTTCAAGCTGCGTGAGGGCCAGCCGATCGGTGCCCACGTCACGCTCCGTGGCGACCGCATGTGGGAGTTCCTGGACCGCACCCTGTCGCTCGCGCTGCCGCGCATCCGCGACTTCCGCGGCCTGTCCCCCAAGCAGTTCGACGGCCGTGGCAACTACACCTTCGGTCTCACGGAGCAGGTCATGTTCCACGAGATCGACCAGGACAAGATCGACCGCGTCCGGGGTATGGACATCACCGTGGTCACCACGGCGACCAACGACGAAGAGGGCCGTGCCCTTCTCCGTCACCTCGGCTTCCCGTTCAAGGAGGCGTGAGCGAGATGGCGAAGAAGGCTCTCATCGCGAAGGCTGCTCGCAAGCCCAAGTTCGGTGTGCGCGCGTACACCCGCTGCCAGCGCTGCGGCCGTCCGCACTCCGTGTACCGCAAGTTCGGCCTGTGCCGCGTGTGCCTTCGTGAGATGGCTCACCGTGGCGAGCTGCCGGGCGTGACCAAGAGCTCCTGGTAATCCCCCACTTGGGGATTCCCCAGGGCTCTCGGTAAGCAACTGGGGCGGCAGGACGCCCAGCCCGCATGCCTTAGGCTTGTGGGGTTGGGCGTCTGTCGCCGCCCTTACGACTTACTACGCCGTAGGTCCACCGCGCCGCACCCGTCCCGTCTCGGATCGGGGAGAGGGATGGCGCACCAGGAAACCCCGGCGAGAGAGGCCGAAGGCCAATTCATGACCATGACTGATCCGATCGCAGACATGCTCACGCGTCTGCGGAACGCGAACGCGGCGTACCACGACACCGTGACGATGCCGCACTCAAAGATCAAGTCGCACATCGCGGAGATCCTCCAGCAGGAGGGCTTCATCACGGGCTGGCGCGTCGAGGACGCCGAGGTCGGCAAGAACCTCGTCCTGGAGCTGAAGTTCGGCCCCAACCGTGAGCGCTCCATCGCGGGCATCAAGCGGATCTCCAAGCCCGGTCTCCGGGTGTACGCGAAGTCCACCAACCTGCCGAAGGTGCTCGGCGGCCTCGGCGTGGCGATCATCTCCACGTCTCACGGGCTCCTCACCGACAAGCAGGCCGGCAAGAAGGGCGTGGGTGGGGAAGTCCTCGCCTACGTCTGGTAGCAGAAGGGAACGGAGGAAACAGCTATGTCGCGCATCGGCAAGCTCCCCATCGCGGTTCCCGCCGGCGTGGACGTCACCATCGACGGCCGTACGGTCTCGGTCAAGGGCCCCAAGGGCGAACTGACCCACACCGTTGCAGCGCCGATCGACATCGCCAAGGGCGAGGACGGCACCCTGCAGGTGACCCGCCCCAACGACGAGCGTCAGAACAAGGCCCTCCACGGCCTGTCCCGCACGCTGGTGGCGAACATGATCACCGGCGTGACCCAGGGTTACGTGAAGAAGCTCGAGATCAGCGGTGTCGGTTACCGCGTGACGGCCAAGGGCTCGAACCTCGAGTTCGCGCTCGGCTACAGCCACCCGATCACCGTCGAGGCGCCCGAGGGCATCACCTTCAAGGTGGAGACCCCGACCCGCTTCTCGGTCGAGGGCATCGACAAGCAGAAGGTCGGCGAGGTTGCGGCCAACATCCGCAAGCTGCGCAAGCCCGACCCGTACAAGGCCAAGGGCGTCAAGTACGAGGGCGAAGTCATCCGCCGCAAGGTCGGAAAGGCGGGTAAGTAAGCCATGGCATACGGGCAGAAGATCCTCAAGGGCGACGCCTACAAGCGCGCTGCGATCAAGCGCCGTCACATCCGGATCCGCAAGCGGATCTCCGGTACGGCGGAGCGTCCCCGTCTGGTCGTGACCCGCTCGAACCGCCACATCGTGGCGCAGGTGATCGACGACCTCAAGGGCCACACCCTGGCTTCGGCGTCCACGCTGGACACGTCGATCCGCGGTGGCGAGGGCGACAAGTCCGCGCAGGCCAAGCAGGTCGGCGCCCTGGTCGCCGAGCGTGCCAAGGCCGCCGGTGTCGAGGCCGTCGTGTTCGACCGTGGTGGCAACCAGTACGCCGGGCGCATCGCCGCTCTGGCGGACGCCGCCCGCGAAGCCGGGCTCAAGTTCTGAGCCTGCCGTAGCTAGCGGAGACAGAGAGAGGTAATTCCAATGGCTGGACCCCAGCGCCGCGGTGGCGGTGCCGGTGGCGGCGAGCGGCGGGACCGGAAGGGCCGTGACGGCGGCGCAGCTGCCGCCGAGAAGACCGCGTACGTTGAGCGCGTCGTCGCGATCAACCGCGTCGCCAAGGTTGTGAAGGGTGGTCGTCGCTTCAGCTTCACCGCGCTGGTCGTGGTGGGCGACGGTGACGGCACCGTGGGTGTCGGATACGGCAAGGCCAAGGAGGTGCCGGCCGCCATCGCCAAGGGCGTTGAGGAGGCCAAGAAGCACTTCTTCAAGGTCCCCCGGATCCAGGGCACCATCCCGCACCCGATCCAGGGTGAGAAGGCTGCCGGCGTCGTGCTGCTCAAGCCCGCCTCGCCCGGTACCGGTGTTATCGCCGGTGGTCCGGTGCGTGCCGTGCTCGAGTGCGCCGGTATCCACGACGTGCTGTCGAAGTCGCTCGGCTCCGACAACGCGATCAACATCGTGCACGCGACCGTGGCGGCCCTGAAGGGCCTGCAGCGTCCCGAGGAGATCGCGGCCCGCCGCGGTCTGCCGCTCGAGGACGTCGCCCCCGCGGCCCTGCTGCGTGCGCGTGCCGGGGCGGGTGCGTAATCATGGCGCAGCTCAAGATCACGCAGGTCAAGTCCTACATCGGCAGCAAGCAGAACCACCGCGACACCCTGCGTTCCCTGGGCCTCAAGCGCCTGGGTGACGTGGTCGTCAAGGAGGACCGCCCCGAGTTCCGCGGCATGGTGCACACCGTCCGCCACCTCGTGACGGTCGAGGAGGTCGACTGATCATGGCGGAGCAGAACCCGCTCAAGGTCCACAACCTCCGTCCCGCCCCGGGCGCCAAGACCGCCAAGACCCGTGTCGGTCGTGGTGAGGCGTCGAAGGGTAAGACGGCCGGTCGTGGTACCAAGGGCACGAAGGCCCGTTACCAGGTTCCGGAGCGCTTCGAGGGTGGCCAGATGCCGCTGCACATGCGCCTCCCGAAGCTGAAGGGCTTCAAGAACCCGTTCAAGACCGAGTACCAGGTCGTGAACCTCGACAAGCTGGCCGCGCTCTACCCCGAGGGTGGCGAGGTCACCGTCGAGGGTCTGGTGGCCAAGGGCGCCGTTCGCAAGAACGCGCTCGTCAAGGTGCTCGGCCAGGGCGAGATCTCCGTGGCGCTGCAGGTGACGGTCGACGCCGTCTCCGGCTCCGCCAAGGAGAAGATCACCGCCGCCGGCGGTACCGTCACCGAGCTCGTCTGAAACTTTCGGGCGTCTCGATGACCTGAACGATCCCGACCGGGGATACCTCACACAGGGGTATCCCCGGTCGGTCGTTCCAAGGGAGGCAGTCTCGCCGGTATGGTGGCCTGCACTGCCCAGTTTCACCGGGTGTCGCGGTTCGGGCACCCGGGGCGGCAGTCGACCGTTACGTATGTCGTTGTTGTCCTTGTTCAGTCGGAAACTCAGACCGTCACCCTTGACGCAGTTGCGCGGGGGTCGCAGGAGGCACCGTGCTCACCGCGTTCGCCCGGGCGTTCAGGACGCCCGACCTGCGCAAGAAGCTGCTCTTCACGCTCGGGATCATCGTGCTCTACCGGGTCGGTACGCACATCCCGATCCCCGGCGTCGACTACAAGAGCGTTCAGACCTGTATCGACGTGGCCAAGGGACAGCAGGGCCTGTTCGGTCTGGTCAACATGTTCAGCGGCGGCGCGCTGCTGCAGATCACGGTTTTTGCGCTGGGCATCATGCCGTACATCACGGCGAGCATCATTCTCCAGCTACTGACCGTGGTCATCCCGCGCCTCGAGGCCCTGAAGAAGGAGGGCCAGGCGGGAACGACGAAGATCACTCAGTACACCCGTTACCTGACGGTGGCGCTGGCGATCCTCCAGGGCACCGGTCTGGTGGCCACCGCCCGCAGCGGCGCCCTGTTCTCGGGTTGCCCGGTGGCGTCCTCGATCGTGCCCGACCAGTCGATCTTCACCACCATCACGATGGTCATCTGCATGACCGCCGGTACCGCCGTCGTCATGTGGCTCGGCGAGCTGATCACCGACCGCGGTATCGGCAACGGCATGTCCATCCTCATGTTCATCTCGATCGCCGCGACCTTCCCGTCCGCGCTGTGGGCGATCAAGAAGCAGGGCACCCTGGCCGGCGGCTGGATCGAGTTCGGCACGGTCATCCTGGTCGGCCTGGTCATGGTCGGCCTGGTGGTCTTCGTCGAGCAGGCCCAGCGGCGCATCCCCGTGCAGTACGCCAAGCGGATGATCGGCCGCCGCTCCTACGGCGGCACGTCCACGTACATCCCGCTCAAGGTCAACCAGGCGGGTGTGATTCCCGTCATCTTCGCGTCGTCGCTGCTCTACATCCCGGCGCTGATCGCGCAGTTCGCCGGGGGCAACTCCGGGTGGAAGTCCTGGATCCAGCAGAACCTGACCAAGGGTGACCACCCGATCTACATCACCCTTTACTTCCTGCTGATCGTGTTCTTCGCGTTCTTCTACGTGGCGATCTCGTTCAACCCCGAGGAAGTCGCGGACAACATGAAGAAGTATGGTGGCTTCATCCCGGGCATCCGGGCCGGTCGGCCCACCGCTGAGTACCTGTCGTACGTACTCAACCGGATCACCTGGCCGGGTTCGCTGTACCTGGGTCTGATCGCTCTCGTGCCGACAATGGCGTTGGTGGGCTTCGGGGCGAGCCAGAACTTCCCGTTCGGTGGCACCAGCATCCTGATCATTGTGGGTGTCGGCCTCGAGACGGTGAAGCAGATCGAGAGCCAGCTCCAGCAGCGCAATTACGAAGGGTTCCTCCGCTGATGCGAATCGTGCTCGTCGGGCCGCCCGGTGCCGGCAAGGGGACGCAGGCCGCGTTCCTCGCCAAGAACCTGTCGATCCCGCACATCTCCACGGGCGACCTGTTCCGCGCCAACATCAGCCGGCAGACGGAGCTCGGGAAACTCGCGAAGTCCTACATGGACGCGGGCAACCTGGTGCCCGACGAGGTCACCATCGCGATGGCCAAGGACCGCATGGAGCAGCAGGACGCCCAGGGCGGCTTCCTCCTGGACGGCTTCCCGCGCAACGTCTCGCAGGCCGAGGCGCTCGACGACATGCTCGATGCCGAGGGCATGAAGCTGGACGGGGTGCTCGACCTGGAGGTCCCGGAGGACGAGGTCGTCAAGCGCATCGCGGGCCGCCGCGTGTGCCGCAACGACTCGTCGCACGTGTTCCACGTGTCGTACAAGACGCCGAAGCAGGAAGGCGTGTGCGACGTCTGCGGCGGGGAGCTGTACCAGCGGGACGACGACTCCGAGGAGACGGTCCGCAAGCGGCTCGAGGTCTACCACACACAGACCGAGCCGATCATCGACTACTACAAGGCTCAGGGCCTGGTGGTCACGATCTCGGCCCTCGGCAAGGTGGAAGAGGTCACGGCACGCGCGATGGAGGCGCTCCAGCAGAAGGTGGGCGACAGGTAGTCGCTCCCGCCCGGCGCTTCACGGCCGCGGTCCCCTGACGGGGGCCGCGGCCGTCGTGTGGGGTGCCGCTGCTTCCGGGGCGCGCCCCCGGACGCGGGTGCCGCACGTCCAGCCCGTCCTGAACCGCCGGACGGGCTGGACGTGCGGCCCCGTATCTTTGTTGGTGTCCGTCTCTCCCCGGTCCAGAAAGGCCGCAGCCCCCATGGTGCAGATCAAGACCCGCGAGCAGATCGCCAAGATGCGTGAGGCGGGGCTGGTCGTCGCCGCCGTGCACGCGGCCACGCGCGAGGCGGCCGTGCCGGGCGCCACGACGAAGGACCTGGACGAGGTCGCCCGCAAGGTGCTGGCCGAGCACGGGGCGAAGTCGAACTTCCTGGGGTACGGCGGCTTCCCGGCGACCATCTGCACCTCGGTGAACGACGTCGTCGTCCACGGCATCCCCTCCGACGAGGTGGTCCTCAAGGACGGCGACATCATCTCCATCGATGCCGGCGCGATCGTGGACGGCTGGCACGGCGACGCCGCGTTCACCGCGTTCGTGGGGTCCGGCCACGCCCCGGAGCTCATCGAGCTGTCCCGGGTGACCGAGGAGTCCATGTGGGCCGGCATCGCTGCGGTGAAGCAGGGCAACCGCCTCGTCGACGTCTCCCGGGCCATCGAGACGTACATCCGCCGGCAGCCGAAGCCGGGCGGCGGACGGTACGGGATCATCGAGGACTACGGCGGTCACGGCATCGGCACCGAGATGCACATGGACCCGCACCTGCTGAACTATGTCGACCGGCGCCGTGGCAAGGGCCCGAAGCTGGTCCCCGGTTTCTGCCTGGCGATCGAGCCGATGGTGTCGCTCGGCACCCCGAAGACCGAGGTCCTGTCGGACGACTGGACGGTCATCACGACGGACGGCACGTGGTCGTCCCACTGGGAGCACTCGGTCGCCCTCACGGAGGAGGGCCCCCTGGTGCTGACGGCTCCCGACGGGGGCAGGGCGAAGCTCGCCGAGCACGGGGTCACGGCGGCGCCGGATCCGCTCGCCTGACGCCGGTCAAGGAACGGTCCCCCCGTGCATAGCGATCACCCCGATGGGGCAGACTTTCGCGATTCGTCTTTCCGGGTGCGCTGACGTAGACTGACTCGTCGGCTCTTGTGCACCCGCATGTCCGCATGCACGCGTAAGGCGCACCAGGAGTCGATCAAGGTAGTCGATTCGAAGGGCGAAGCGTGGCCAAGAAGCAAGGTGCCATCGAGATCGAGGGCACTGTCGTCGAGTCTCTTCCGAACGCCATGTTCAAGGTCGAGCTCCAGAACGGCCACCAGGTCCTGGCACACATCAGCGGCAAGATGCGTATGCACTACATCCGCATCCTCCCTGACGACCGGGTCGTGGTGGAGCTGTCTCCGTACGACCTGACGCGTGGCCGGATCGTCTACCGCTACAAGTAGATCTTGCCCACGTCCCGCGTGAGCGGGGCCGCCGGCAACTGACCCGGAGAACCTCACATCCCATGAAGGTCAAGCCGAGCGTCAAGAAGATCTGCGACAAGTGCAGGGTGATCCGCCGTCACGGCCGGGTCATGGTCATCTGCGAGAACCCGCGCCACAAGCAGCGCCAGGGCTGACGCACGACCGACCGCACCCTCTGCACCGCTATCGCAGAGTTTCGCGCGACGCGAGCTGAATTTGTTCATACGCAGGGCCCAAGCCGCTTGAGGCGGTTTGACACCCCCGGTTCGGAGGCCGGGGACCCAGTTCGTACCTGATACGGCGGCTGGGAACCGGTCCTGTGGAAGACCTCCGAAGATCACCAGGAGCCATTGAATGGCACGCGTTTCCGGTGTCGACATCCCGCGCGAAAAGCGCGTGGAGATCGCCCTCACCTACGTGTTCGGCATCGGCCGGACGCTCTCGAAGGAGACGCTGGCTGCGACCGGCGTCGACCCGAACACCCGTGTTCGCGACCTGACCGAAGAGCAGCTGGTCGCGATCCGCGAGTACGTCGACAACAACATCAAGACCGAGGGTGACCTCCGTCGCGAGATCCAGGCCGACATCCGCCGCAAGGTCGAGATCGGCACCTACCAGGGTCTGCGTCACCGCCGTGGTCTGCCCGTCCGCGGTCAGCGCACCAGCACCAACGCCCGTACCCGCAAGGGCCCGCGTCGCGCCATCGCCGGCAAGAAGAAGCCGGGCAAGAAGTAGTCCGCAGCGGACACCTGTCCACGGTCTTCGCTGTAGGACCGACCACCTCCCGTAGGAGTTAAAGGATGCCCCCCAAGGGACGTCAGGGCGCTGCCAAGAAGGTGCGCCGCAAGGAAAAGAAGAACGTCGCTCACGGCCACGCGCACATCAAGAGCACGTTCAACAACACCATCGTTTCGATCACCGACCCGTCCGGCAACGTGATCTCCTGGGCCTCCGCCGGCCACGTCGGCTTCAAGGGCTCCCGGAAGTCCACGCCGTTCGCCGCGCAGATGGCCGCCGAGTCGGCCGCCCGCCGCGCCCAGGAGCACGGCATGCGCAAGGTCGACGTGTTCGTCAAGGGCCCGGGCTCCGGTCGTGAGACCGCGATCCGCTCCCTGCAGGCCACGGGCCTCGAGGTCGGCTCCATCCAGGACGTCACCCCGACCCCGCACAACGGCTGCCGCCCGCCGAAGCGCCGCCGCGTCTGAGGCAGGGTCCGGCTTCAAGGATTCGGGCGGTACGGTCCCGGTTCGGGTCGTACCGCCCGTACCCTTGCAGTACCCGCACCCCTCCGGGTGCGGTGTGGTCGGGCGTCATATAGCGGGCGCCCCCGACTGAAGGATCTGATCCACACATGCTGATCGCTCAGCGTCCCTCGTTGACCGAAGAGGTCGTCGACGAGTTCCGCTCCCGGTTCGTGATCGAGCCGCTGGAGCCGGGCTTCGGCTACACCCTCGGCAACTCCCTCCGCCGTACGCTGCTGTCGTCGATCCCCGGCGCTGCTGTCACCAGCATCCGCATCGACGGCGTCCTGCACGAGTTCACCACCGTGCCGGGCGTCAAGGAGGACGTCACCGACCTGATCCTCAACATCAAGCAGCTGGTCGTCTCCTCGGAGCACGACGAGCCGGTCGTGATGTACCTGCGCAAGCAGGGCCCGGGTCTGGTCACCGCCGCAGACATCGCGCCCCCGGCCGGTGTCGAGGTGCACAACCCCGACCTGGTCCTCGCCACGCTCAACGGCAAGGGCAAGCTGGAGATGGAGCTGACGGTCGAGCGCGGCCGCGGTTACGTCTCCGCCGTGCAGAACAAGCAGGTGGGCCAGGAGATCGGCCGTATCCCGGTCGACTCCATCTACTCGCCGGTGCTGAAGGTCACGTACAAGGTCGAGGCCACGCGTGTCGAGCAGCGCACCGACTTCGACAAGCTGATCGTCGACGTCGAGACCAAGCAGGCGATGCGTCCGCGTGACGCCATGGCCTCCGCCGGTAAGACGCTGGTCGAGCTGTTCGGGCTCGCCCGCGAGCTGAACATCGACGCCGAGGGCATCGACATGGGTCCGTCCCCGACGGACGCCGCCCTTGCGGCCGACCTGGCGCTGCCGATCGAGGAGCTGGAGCTCACCGTTCGGTCGTACAACTGCCTCAAGCGTGAGGGCATCCACTCCGTGGGTGAGCTTGTCGCGCGCTCCGAGGCGGACCTCCTCGACATTCGTAACTTCGGTGCGAAGTCGATCGACGAGGTCAAGGCGAAGCTGGCCGGCATGGGCCTGGCGCTCAAGGACAGCCCGCCCGGATTCGACCCGACCGCGGCCGCGGACGCCTTTGGTGCGGACGACGACGCGGACGCCGGTTTCGTCGAGACCGAGCAGTACTAGGCGTTCCGCGAGGACGCCGGATTTTGACTGCGGGACCGTTGTGGCTGGTCGCGCAGTTCCCCGCGCCCCTCTGGGGCGCGGGTCTCCGACAGGCGACCGCCTGCTCGGATACTGACCCCGGTACCTGACACGGCCGGGGCAGACACCTAGGAGAAACACGATGCCGAAGCCCACCAAGGGTGCCCGTCTGGGCGGCAGTGCCGCGCACGAGAAGCACATCCTCGCGAACCTCGCGAAGTCGCTGTTCGAGCACGGTCGTATCACCACCACCGAGGCGAAGGCCCGCCGCCTGCGCCCGTACGCCGAGCGTCTGATCACCAAGGCGAAGAAGGGCGACCTTCACAACCGCCGTCAGGTGCTCCAGGTCATCACGGACAAGAGCATCGTCCACACGCTCTTCACCGAGATCGGCCCGCGCTACGAGAACCGTCCGGGTGGTTACACCCGCATCACCAAGATCGGTAACCGCCGTGGCGACAACGCGCCCATGGCCGTCATCGAGCTGGTCGAGGCGCTGACGGTGCAGCAGAAGGCGGTCGGCGAGGCCGAGGCGGCGACCAAGCGTGCCGTCAAGGAGTCCGAGGCCAAGGCCGAGGAGACCGAGGCCGACGAGGCCACCGAGGCGCCGGCCGAGGAGGCCGCTGCCGAGGAGTCCAAGGACGCCTGAGGTTCCAGCGCGCGCTGAGCGGGTCCGCCCTTGCCGGGCGGACCCGCTTTCGCGTACCTGAGAGGATTCCCACGTGAGCGACGAAGTACAGCCCGGTTACGTCCGCGTCCGCCTCGACCTGTCCTATGACGGCACCGAGTTCCACGGATGGGCCAAGCAGGCCGGCGGCAGGCGGACCGTGCAGGGGGAGATCGAGGACGCCCTGCGCACCGTCACCCGCTCCCCGGAGACGTACGAGCTGACCGTCGCCGGACGGACCGACGCCGGGGTGCACGCCCGGGGGCAGGTCGCCCATGTCGATCTGCCGCTCCAGGTGTGGGGCGAGCACCGCGGGAAGCTGCTCAAGCGGCTCGCCGGCCGGCTGCCCAAGGACGTCAGGGTGTGGGCCCTGCGCGAGGCCCCGAGTGGCTTCAACGCCCGCTTCTCCGCGATCTGGCGGCGTTACGCCTACCGGGTCACCGACAATCCCGGCGGCGTCGATCCGCTGCTGCGCCACCACGTCCTGTGGCACGACTGGCCCCTGGACGTCGACGCCATGAACGAGGCGGCCCGCGGGCTGCTCGGGGAGCACGACTTCGCCGCGTACTGCAAGCGGCGGGAGGGCGCGACGACCATCCGTACGCTGCAGGAGCTGAGCCTGGAGCGGGGCGCGGACGGCATCATCGCCGCCACCGTCCGGGCCGACGCGTTCTGCCACAACATGGTGCGCTCGCTCATCGGCGCCCTGCTCTTCGTCGGCGACGGCCACCGGCCGCCCGACTGGCCCGCCAAGGTGCTGGCCGCCGGTGTACGCGACTCGGCGGTGCATGTCGTACGACCGCACGGGCTGACGCTGGAGGAGGTCGGCTACCCGGCCGACGAGTTGCTGGCGGCGCGGAACAGGGAAGCGCGAAACAGGCGGACGTTGCCCCTCCGGACCGGCTGCGAAACCTGCTAGTAACGCAGAGTTTCAACAGGCATATCGCCCATGTCGGCACTCACTGGGCGGAAGTAACTTTGCTGCCCCTTACATATGTCTTACTACTCGGTTACTCTTGCGCCACTCGGCCAATGATTCGAATGGGGACGCCGAGTATGGGTGGGGTACCGGGCCGGTGCGGCCCTGGGGGTTTCTTTCATGAGTAGTGCAGTGCGCGCTGACGCGCGCACGTCTCAGCGTCGCAGGCGCAGGAGGGTGGCCGAGAGCCACGGGCTCCTGCCGCAGCCGCCGGACGAAACAGAGAAGTATTCGTACACCCGCAGGCATCTGTGGATGCTGACGATCGGTTCGCTGATCAGCTTCGCGTGCCTCGCGGTGAGCCAGGCCCTGTTCACGGCATCGAGCCCGTGGTTCTGGCTGACGATGCCGCTGCTCGCCTTCGTCGTCGCCGACTACCTGATCTCGCTGTACCTCGACGGGCTCAGCAAGGACTTCGACATCAAGGCGCACAAGCAGTTGGTGCGCGACTGGCGGCCCACCGTGTACCCCAGCGTCGACGTCTTCCTGCCGGTGTGCGGCGAGCCGTTGGAGGTGCTGCACAACACCTGGGTCAATGTGAACCGGCTGGCCGGCACCTACAAGGGCGTCGTCAGCGTCTACGTCCTCGACGACGGTGACGACGCCGAGGTGGGCGCGATGGCGCACGACTTCGGCTTCCACTACGTGGTGCGGCCCAACCGCGGCTGGTTCAAGAAGGCCGGCAACCTGCACCACGCCTTCGGGATCACGGGCGGCGACCACATCCTCATCCTCGACGCGGACTTCGCTCCGCGCGCCGACCTGCTCGACGAGCTGCTGCCGTACATGGACGCCGACGACAAGATCGGCATCGTGCAGTCGCCGCAGTTCTTCCGGATCACCGACCGGCAGAACTGGATCGAGCGGGGGGCCGGCGCCGTCCAGGAGCAGTTCTACCGCTCGGTGCAGACCTCGCGTGAGGACAAGGACGGATCGATCTGCGTCGGCTCGTGCGCGGTGTACCGGCGCGCCGCCCTGGCCCAGATCGGCGGTATCACGCTGATCGAGCACTCCGAGGACATGTACACCGGTTTCGACCTGCGGGCGCTGGGCTGGAAGCTGCGCTACGTGCCGGTCGCGCTGTCGGTGGGCGTCTGCCCGGACACGGCGGGTGCCTTCCACAACCAGCAGTACCGCTGGTGCATGGGCTCGCTGGAGCTGATCACCGGCAAGCGGTTCTGGGAGCTGGACCTGAAGTTCACGACACGCCTGTGTTACATCTCCGGCTTCCTGTACTACATCCAGACGGCTCTTGCGACCTTCATCACGCCGATCATCCCGCTCTCGCTGATGATCCTGCGTCCCGACCTGCTGCGCGCGGAGGCCGCCCTGTGGGTGCTGCCCAGCGTGGCCTATGTGACGCTGCTGCTGCCCTTGTGGCACCGGGCGCCGTACCGCCTCGAGGCCTGGGCGGTGCGCCTGATGTACGGCTGGTCGCACGTCTTCGCCGTGTGGGACGTGCTGCGCGGCCGCCCGATGGGCTGGAAGCCGACGGGCTCGCAGGGCGCCAAGAAGAACGGCATGCGCAGGTACTGGGTCGGCATGATCGGATGGACCGGCGGCACCGCCGTGCTGTGGGTGATCGTGGCCGGCTGGCGCATGCTCACCGAATATCCGCCGGACTTCGCGCTGATGCTGTCCGCCGGCCTCTTCTACGCCGTCGTCGTCGCACGCGTGCTCGTCCAGCCCCGGGAGCGCACCGCGTGAGCCGACAGATCCGCGCGCTGGCCGCCCTGCTCATCGCCTGCGCGCTCCTTGCGGGCTGCAGCACCTTCTCCGACACGGGTCGGCAGCAGTACGAGCAAGCCCAGGGCAAGGACCCGGCCGGCAGCGAGCCGTCCGGGTCGGGGACCGTGAAGCCCGAGCCGCCGTACGACGTACGGCCGCTGCTCGCGCCGGCGAAGAAGTACCTCGGCGTGGCCGCCGAAGGGGCCCCTGCCAGCATGAAGAACATCACGGACTTCGCGAAGGCGGCCGGCAAGCAGCCCAATCTGATCGAGTTCTACTCCGCATGGGGCGATCAGTACGAAGCGCGCCTGGTGCGTAGCTCCTGGGACTACGGGGCGCTGGCCTTCATCGCCTGGGAACCCTTCAAGTCGTCGCTGAAGGCGATCGCGTCCGGCAAGGACGACGCATACATCCGTGAGTACGCGAGCGCCGTCAAGGACCTCAACCTGCCGGTGGCGATCAGCTTCGCGCACGAGATGAACGGCTTCTGGTACCCGTGGGGAACGAAGAAGGCCACCGCGGCGGAGTTCACCTCGGCCTTCCGGCACGTCCACGACGTCTTCGACGAGGTGGGTGCCACCCAGGTCATCTGGGTGTGGAGCCCGAACGTGGTCAACCCGATGCCCAAGGTGAAGCTGAAGCCGTACTGGCCGGGTGAGAACTACGTCGACTGGGTCGGCGTCATCGGCTACTACGCCAAGACCGGACCGTCCACCTTCCGCACGCTCTACGGGCCGACCTTCGACCAGGTCCGGGCCTTCACCAAGAAACCGGTGATCATCGCGGAGACGGCCGCCGAGGCGGGGGACCGCAAACCCGCCGACATCACCGATCTCTTCCAGGGCACGGCCGCGCACGACGACGTGATCGGCTTCGTCTGGTTCAACTTCAACAAGGAAACGGACTGGCGCATCAGCAGCGGACCTCTGTCGGAGCGAACGTTCCGTCGGCAGGCGGCCAGTAACCGTTTCGGATTCGACGTGACGAAGTCATGAGCAGCAGACAGCCGCCTGGCCCGTGGGCGGAGGAGCAGGCGTACGGGCACCTCGGCGCCTACCAGGGACAGGAATACGGCGGACAGACCTACGGGCCGGAGGCCCATGGGCACGAGGCTGACGGATACGCCCCCTATCAGCGGGAGTTCGCACAGCAGTCCGGTGCGCCCCATACGTACGAGTGGTCCCAGCAGCAGGCGGCGCACCCGGGGACCGCGCAGACCGCCGACGCCTATCCGCCGTACTACGACGCCTACGACCCCTACGCGGAGCCCGAACCCGAGCCGGCCGTGCAGCCGGCGGTGATCGTCGGCGAGGCCGAGCGGGCGCCGGGCTACACCCTGCCCGACGTCCAGGAGTCAGCCTGGGACGTGGACACCCGGCGCAGCAAGTTGCTCGGCCGCGTGGCTCTGCTCTTCCTGCTCCTGGTGCAGGCCGGGCTGTCGCTCAGGCTGAAGGGGACCGCGTTCCAGGACGAGGCCCTGTACATCGCGTCCGGCCACTACGAACTCGACAACCTGTTGCACGGCACCAAGCTGCCGGCGGACTTCGCGAGCTACTTCTCGGGCCACCCCAAGCTGTACCCCGTGCTGGCGGCGGCCGTGGACTCCACGTTCGGGCTGACCGGCGTCCGGATGGTGAGCCTCGGCTTCATGCTGGGCGCCACCGCGCTGCTGTACGCCCTGACGCGGCGGCTGTTCAACCTCCGGGCGGCGCTCGGTGCCGCCGCGTTGTTCTCCGTGGTGCAGTCCACGACGGTGCTCGGCAACTTCGCCACCTACGACGCCGCCGCGATCTTCCTGCTTGCGCTGGCGATGTACGCCGTTGTGCGCACCGACCGGATGCCCGCCGTGGCCGTCCTGCTGGCCGCGCCCCCGGCGGCGCTGGCCTTCGCCGTGAAGTACGCCTCCGGCCTGTACCTGCCCACGTTGGTGGCGCTGGCGATCGTCACCGCCCACCGGCACCGCAGTGTGAAGGCGGCCGGCCGCGGTGTGGTGCTGGGCGTCGGCATCGCGGCCCTCCTCGGCGCCGGATACGCCCTGTCCGGGCCGCTCGGCGGCATCACCTCCACCACCACCAATCGCGCGCACGGCTCGGACTCCGCATTCACGCTGCTGCAGCACAGCGCGGAGTGGGGCGGCCTGGTCTTTCTCGCGGCGCTGGGCGGCTCGATCGCCTACGCGCTGCGCGGCCGCATGGGCGAGATGCCCTGGATCGAGGGAGTCACCCCGGGACGCTGGCGCCGCGCCGCACTCGGGGCGCTGCTCACCGGGACGGCGCTGCTGGCCCCGGCCTACCAGATCCACCTGCACACCCAGGTGTCCCTCTTCAAGCACGTCGGCTTCGGCCTGCTCTTCGCCGCCCCCATGGCGGGACTGGGCATGGCCCGCCTGATAGGCCCGCATTTCCGGCACCCGCAGCTCGGGATCATGCTGTACGTCCTCACGCTGGTGTTCGGCATGGTGCAGGCCCAGCAGTCGTACAGCTTCCCGGACTCCTCGCAGATGACCGCGTACCTGCGCACGATGGTCGACCACAAGGGCCGCTATCTGGCCGAGGAGCAGGAGGTGCCCGCGTACTACCTGCGGGACGTCACCGGCTGGAAGCAGTGGCAGAACACCTACTTCATGGACTACCGGGACAAGACCGGCAAGCAGTACACCGGCCCCGACGCCTACCGGCAGGCGGTGCGCGACGGCTGGTTCGACGTGATCGTGATGCACGGCAACGTGACCCCCGATACGTACCGGGCGGTTCAGGCGGGGCTGAAGGGCAATACGCACTACCGCCTGACCGCCGTGTTCCCGTACACGACGAGCAGCGGCGAGAGCGCCTACCGGGTCTGGGTCAAGCGATGAGCAGCGATACGACGACCGACTACGCCCCCGCCGGGCACGAGGAACCCGTCCCCGGCGGCCGTAAGGCCCGTCGGGAGACCGAACGGACCGACGGCCCCGGCGGCGGCCGCCTCACGGCCGCCCTGGTGTTCCTCGTCCCCACCGCCGCCGCGCTGGCCGTGATCCTCCGCGGAATCGGGGTGCGGCAACTGTGGCGCGACGAGCACGCCACATGGTGGGCGGCCACGCTCTCCTTCCAGGAGCTGAGCCATCTGATCCGCACGATCGACGTGGTCTTCACGCCGTACTACGTGCTGATGCACGCGTGGATCGCCGTCGCCGGCGACTCGCCGACCGCCATGCGCCTGCCGGAGGCCGTCGCGATGGCATGCTCGGCCGGGCTGCTCGCACTGCTCGGACGGCGACTGTTCACCACGCAGACGGGCGTGCTGGCGGGACTGGCGTTCGCGGTCGTGCCCACGGTGACGCGCTACGGGCAGGAGATCCGCCCCTACGCCTTCGCCGTGGCCGCCGTGCTGCTGTCGACGCTTCTGCTGGCCCGGGCCCTGGACCAGCCGTCCTTCAAGGTGTGGGTGGGCTACACACTGTCCGTGCCGCTGATCGGCTGGAGCCACCTGGCCTCCATGGCGGTGCTCGGGGCGCACCTGACGATGATCCTGATCGCACGGCGCTCGGGGGACAAGATCGCGGGCTGGGCGTACGCGGCGGCAGGCACCCTCGGCCTGTGCTTCGTCTTCCCGGCGGCCCTCCAGGGCTCGGGGCAGAGCGGGCAGATCGCCTGGAACAACCCCGTCCGGAAGGACCTGCTGGAGTTTCCGAAGAACCTGTTCGGATCCTGGGCGGTGGCGGTGCCGGTGGTGGCGCTCGGGCTGGTGGGCCTGTTCTTCGCCGGGAGGAGGGCGCTTCCGTTGGCCGTGTGGGTCGTGCTCCCGCCGTTGGCGACTTATGTGACGGCCTCGAAGCTCCACCTCTTCCTGCCGCGCTACCTGCTGTTCACCCTGCCGGCCTGGGTGCTCCTCGCGGCGGTCGCCGTGACCCGGCTGGCCGGTCCGGTCGCGGGCGCGAAGGCCGGGACGGGGGCGGCGGTGCGGCGGGGGTTCGGCTGGGTGCTGGCCGCGGGGGCCGTCGCCGGGCTCCTGTGGCAGGCGCTGCCGGGCATCCGGGAGACCCGACAGAACGCGCAGGGGGAGCCGGACTTCCGGGGCGCCGCCCGCATCATCAGGGCCGAGCAGCGCAAGGGCGACGGGATCGCCTTCAGCGGGGTGATGGCGGAACGCCGGGCCATGGCATACGAGTTGCGCGACGACCCCGGTCGGCCGCGTGACGTGCTCATGTACTGGACCCCGCAGGAGCTGGGCTCCTTCGGGGCGGCCGAGTGCCCGGTGCCGGCGCCGTGTCTGGCGAAGGCCAAGCGGCTGTGGCTGGTGTCGACCACGTACGACGGACAGCCGCTCAGCGGGATGCCGAAGCAGACAGCGGCCGCGGTCGAGAGCGGGTTCCGCGTGGTCAGGACCCGGAAGCTGACCAGCCTCCAGCTGGTGCTGCTGGAGCCCGTGAAGAAGGCCGCGGGCGACACCGGGGGCAAGGACGACGCGTCCCGGCGCAAGGTGCACGCCTGAGCCGCTCGAGGACTGGTCGGGAGGGGGTCCGCCGGACCCCCTCCGGACGTCCGGCTGCCGGCAACGGCACCCGGGTGGGGGCAAGCGCAACAAACCAGGGGATTTCCACGGAGGGGAAACGACATGACGTACGACCTGGGGGGTGCCCGCGTCACCGTGGTGATGCCCACCTACAACGAGGCGGCGAACCTGCCGCGGATGGCCGAGGCGGTGCTGGGGCTGCCGATCGAGGGGCTGCACCTGAAGATCGTGGACGACTCCAGCCCGGACGGCACCGGGCGGATCGCCGAGGAGCTGGCCGAGAAGTACAACTGGGACGGCCGGTGGCGGATGAGCGTGCTGCACCGCACCGAGAAGGACGGGCTGGGGCGCGCGTACGTCGCGGGCATGAGCGCCGCGCTCGCCGAGGGCGCCGCGTACGTGGTCCAGATGGACGCCGACGGCAGCCACCCGGTGGAGGCGGTGCCGCGGATGCTCGGCACGGCCGTGGCCTCCGGGGTCGGCCTGGTGATCGGCAGCCGGTACGTCGAGGGCGGTGCGCTGGACGAGGAGTGGGGCAAGCACCGGGTGCTGCTGTCCCGCTTCGCCAACCGGTACGCCCGGACCGTGCTCGGCACCAAGATCCGGGACATCACCGCCGGCTTCAACCTGTGGTCCGCGCAGACCCTCCAGGACGTCGACCTGGCCACCCTGGACAGCGCCGGTTACAGCTTCCAGGTGGAGCTGAAGTTCAAGGCCGTCCGTGCCGGTCACAGCGCCGTCGAGATCCCGATCCGTTTCGAGGAGCGCATCGAGGGCGTGTCCAAGATGAACCTCGCCACGCAGATCGAGTCGGCGCTCGTGCCGCTGCGACTGCGGATGCGCAACCGACGGAGCTGACTTCACCATGAGCGGACGGCACGCGCTGCCCTCGCGGCTGGGGAACCTGTACCGCGAGATCGCGAAGTTCGGCCTGGTGGGGCTCTCGGGATTCGTGCTCAACCTCGCGGTCTTCAACCTCATCAGAGGTGTGGCCCACTGGCAGACGGTCAGGGCGAGTGTCGTCGCGACCGCTGTCGCCATCATGGGCAACTACCTCGGCCTCCGGTACTTCGCATACCGGGACCAAGGCCAGGAGGAGCGGAGCGGCCAGAAGAAGGAGCTGGGTCTCTTCCTCTTCTTCAGCGCGGTCGGCCTGGTCATCGAGAACTCGGTCCTCTACGTGACCACCTACGCGTTCGGCTGGGACAGCACGCTCGCCAACAACGTCTGCAAGTTCCTCGGCATCGGCATCGCGACCCTCTTCCGTTTCTGGTCCTACCGGACGTGGGTCTTCAAGACGGCCGGCAGCCGGCCGGACGACACCGCGGCGGTCTCCCATGGTGCTGCGCCCGCCTTCCACGCACCGCCGGCCGGGCCCGCCGAAACCTACTTGAGCTTCTCCGGGGAGAGGACATCATCATGAGCGAAGCCATTCTCCTCGTCGGCGGCAAGGGCACCCGGCTGCATCCGCTGTGCACCTACACCCCAAAGCCGCTGCTGCTCGTCGCGGGTGTGCCGCTGCTGACCCACCAGCTGGCCCGCGCCGCGGCGGCGGGGGTGACCCGGATCGTCTTCGCCACGTCCTACCTGGCGGAGCTGTTCGAGCGGGAGTACGGCGACGGTGCCGGACTGGGTCTGGAACTCGTGTACGTCACCGAGACCGAGCCCCTGGGCACGGGTGGCGCGATCCGCAACGCCGCCCGCCATCTGACCTGCGGCCCCGACGAACCGGTCCTGGTCTTCAACGGCGACATCCTCAGCGGTCTCGACATCCGGGGTCTCAGGGACGGTCACGTCGCCTCCGGCGCCGACGTCACCCTGCATCTGACCCGAGTCGCGGACCCGCGGGCCTACGGGCTGGTCCCCACCGACGAGCGCGGCAGGGTCGTGACGTTCCTGGAGAAGCCCGAGCGCCCCGAGGAGATCGTCACCGACCAGATCAACGCGGGCTGCTACGTCTTCACCCGCTCCGTCATCGACACCATCCCCGAGGGCCGGGTCGTCTCCGTCGAGCGGGAGACGTTCCCCGGCCTCCTGGCCTCGGGCGCCCTCCTGCGCGGCGTCGTCGACGAGACGTACTGGCTGGACCTCGGTACGCCCTCGGCCTTCGTCACCGGGTCCGCCGACCTGGTGCGCGGCCACGTGTCCTCACCGGCGCTCCCCGGCCCGACCGGGGACGCCCTGATCCTGCCGGGGGCGCGGGTCGACCCGCTGGCGGTGCTGACGGGAGGCACGGCGGTGTGCGACGGCGCCGTGGTGGAGGCGGGGGCCGTGGTGGAGGGCAGCGTCGTCCTGCCCGGGGCGCGGATCGGTCGGGACGCGCTGGTCCAGCGGTCCGTGGTGGGGCGCGACGCGGTCGTCGGCGAGTGCACGAGCGTCGTCGACGCGGTGGTCGGCGACCACGCGCACCTGGGACCGCACAACGAGGTCCCGGCGGGCGTGCGCGTCGACTGCGGCGTTCACCTGCCCGAGCGGGCGGTCCGCGTCTCGGTGCCCACCCACCTCGGCTGACGCCCGGCCCGGCACCGCCCGCCGAGCCCGCACCGGCGCGGCCACCCCGACCTGGGCGGCCGCGCGGGTGTCCGGCCTCAGCCGGGCCTTCCCGGCCGGGCCCCGCAGGTCGTGGGGCCGGTGGCGCCGTGGCGTCGTGGTGCCGGAACAGCCGGTCGGCTCGCGTGGGCCGCCGCCGGCCGGGCCGGTTCCCTCATCGGCCCGACGGCTTCACTCCGGCGGCGGTGCGCCTGGTCACCGGTTGGCCGCCGCCGACGCCTGGGCCTCGCCGCGGCGGCGGATCTGGCGGAACGCGAACTCGGCCAGGTCGTCGCCGGCCTGGAAGACCTTGGCGTCCTTGGTCGTCACGTCCTTGCCGCCCGTGAACCCGGCGAGCGTGAAGTACGCGTAGCGGCCGTAGGTGTTGGTCGTGGAGCGGCAGATGGCCGTACGGCAGAACGCGGGCACGCCCTGGCCGCTCAGCGACGCGATGATGCTCTTGTTGTCGGCCTCCTGCCTGGCCTGCGTGGCCTTGGCCGCGGTGTCGAACAGGGCCACGCCGACCGTGACCGCGACGCCGTCCTTGGTGTAGGTGGCGCGGATCAGGCGGGTGCAGCCGTTCCTGGTGAGCACCGCGGGCAGGGTACGGAGGGCGGCCGACGCGCAGTTCGTGGTGGAGGCCGTGGCGCCCTTCTTGTAGACGTTCGTGCCCATGCTCAGCTGGGTGCCGGGGAACAGCGTGTCCGCGCTGATCGGGGCCGTGTCCTTCTTCGCGCTGGATATGAAGTCCATCGGGTTCAGCGGCGGAGGGGCCGAGGTCGGCGCGAAGGACGGGGCGGCGTCGGCGCTCTCACTGGGGATGTTCGCGGTACTCGGCAGGGCGCCAGCCGGCCTGTTCGAGGGCCCGCTGCCGCCGTTCGCGGACACCACGGCCACGGCGACGGCGGCACCGACCCCGACCGTGGCCAGGGCACCGCCGACGATCATCAGCAGCCGGCGGCGCTTGTTGCGGGCCTCCGAGGCCTCGGCGAGCGCGGCCCAGTCCGGCGAACCGCTCTGACTGCCCCACTGGGGTTGCTGGGAACTCGGTTTCCAGGGATCCCACTGGGGCTCCCCCTGCCCATAACTCATGCGGCGCATCTTAGACGGGCCACGGGCACGCTTGTTCCCCTTCGGTAACCCCGGCAGCAACCGCACAGCCACCGGCCCCGTGGCGCAACAGCGGCGAAGCCCTCGTTTTGACCCTTCTCATGGGCGCCGTTATCCTGGCTGTTCGTTGTGTGTATTGGCTTGCTCATTCTCACGTGAGGGGCCCTTACACCGGTCCACCGGGCCGATGACCAGCGACCAGCACGCGGCTTGCGTCACCGCTGTGCGGTCAGGGCTGTCGTGATCGTCTTCGGTGACCTTGTCAGGAACCTCACTGAAGAAGCGAAGGCTACGAACCGTGCGTACGTACAGCCCCAAGCCCGGCGATGTGACGCGTCAGTGGCACGTCATTGACGCCCAGGACGTCGTCCTGGGCCGTCTGGCCACCACCGCTGCCACTCTCCTGCGTGGCAAGCACAAGCCCATCTACGCGCCCCACGTGGACGCCGGTGACTTCGTCATCATCATCAACGCGGACAAGGTCCACCTGTCCGGCAACAAGCGGACCCAGAAGATGGCGTACCGCCACTCCGGCTACCCGGGTGGTCTGCGCTCGATCCGCTACGACGACCTGCTGGCGAACAACCCCGAGAAGGCCATCGAGAAGGCCGTCAAGGGCATGCTCCCCAAGAACTCCCTGGGCCGTCAGATGCTCTCGAAGCTGAAGGTCTACAAGGGTGACCAGCACCCGCACGCTGCCCAGCAGCCGGTGCCGTTCGAGATCACCCAGGTCGCGCAGTAAGTCCGGCCACCCCCTAAGACTGAAGAGAATCTGAGGAGAATCGTGGCCGAGACCACTGCCGAGCAGCCGCTCGAAGAGCTTGACATCGACAGCTACACCACCGAGACCGAGGTCCCGCTGGAGGGTGAGTACACCTCCGAGTCCCTCGCCTCCCGGTTCGGTGAGCCCCAGCCGGCCGCCGGCCTGGGCCGCCGCAAGAACGCCATCGCCCGCGTCCGGATCGTCCCGGGCACCGGCAAGTGGAAGATCAACGGGCGCACGCTCGAGGACTACTTCCCGAACAAGGTGCACCAGCAGGAGGTCAACGAGCCCTTCAAGGTGCTCGAGCTCGAGGGCCGCTACGACGTCATCGCCCGTATCGCGGGTGGCGGCGTCTCCGGTCAGGCCGGTGCGCTCCGTCTCGGTGTCGCCCGCGCCCTGAACGAGGCGGACGTCGACAACAACCGCGGTCCGCTGAAGAAGGCCGGCTTCCTGCGCCGCGACGACCGTGCGGTCGAGCGCAAGAAGGCCGGTCTGAAGAAGGCCCGCAAGGCCCCGCAGTACAGCAAGCGCTAATCGCGTCCGCTGGTCACAGCGGGCGACCCCCTGCCTGCTGTGCGCATGCACGCATCGCCCCGGCAGCACGTTCCGTGCCGCCGGGGCGGTTCGTTTACGGGGGACGGTGCTTTATCACCGGCTTTTGGAGCTTATGGAGCAATCCCGACAGTCCCGGCGGGGGCTTCGGGGTAGCCATCACAGGACAGGGCCGCGGCGGCGTTGGCCGGTGGGGCGTAGCGTCCGTGGGACGTACGTCGGCGGACATGCGTCAGCGGAACAAGCGTCTGCGGCACATACGTCTGTGGCACATACGTCTGTGGCACATACGTCCACAGGATGTACGTTCGCGGGATTACGGCAGCGGGGTGACGCCGGCGGATGATGTCGGCGGGACGTACGTATTCCGCCCCTGTCCGGACACTCGGCAAGAGCCGCACATTCGCAGCAAGTTCGGAGGACACCACAGTGGGACGACTCTTCGGCACGGACGGCGTGCGCGGTGTAGCCAACGCGGATCTCACGGCCGAGATGGCGCTCGGCCTGTCCGTCGCGGCGGCGCACGTACTGGCCGAGGCGGGCACGTTCGAAGGCCACAAGCCGAAGGCGGTGGTCGGACGGGACCCGCGCGCGTCCGGGGAGTTCCTGGAGGCCGCCGTGGTCGCCGGTCTCGCCAGCGCCGGCGTGGACGTGCTGCGGGTCGGCGTGCTGCCCACCCCGGCCGTCGCGTATCTGACGGGCGCGCTCGGCGCGGACCTCGGCGTGATGCTCTCCGCCAGCCACAACGCCATGCCCGACAACGGCATCAAGTTCTTCGCGCGCGGCGGCCACAAGCTCGCCGACGAGCTGGAGGACAAGATCGAGGCCGTGTACGAGGAGCACCGTACCGGCGCCCCCTGGGACCGGCCCACCGGGGCCGGGGTCGGTCGGGTGACGTCGTACGCCGAGGGCCTCGACCAGTACGTGGCCCATCTCCTGGGCGTCCTGCCGAACCGTCTCGACGGGCTGAAGATCGTCCTCGACGAGGCGCACGGCGCCGCGTCCAGGGTCTCGCCCGAGGCGTTCACGCGCGCGGGCGCCGAGATCGTCACCATCGGCGCGGAGCCGGACGGCCTCAACATCAACGACGGCTGCGGCTCCACCCACCTGGACAAACTGAAGGCCGCCGTCGTCGAGCACGGCGCCGACCTCGGCATCGCGCACGACGGTGACGCCGACCGTTGCCTCGCCGTGGACCACACCGGCGAGGAGGTGGACGGCGACCAGATCCTCGCTGTGCTCGCGCTGGCGATGCGGGAACGCTGCACGCTGCGCTCCGACACCGTCGTAGCGACGGTCATGTCCAACCTGGGCTTCAAGCTGGCCATGGAGCGCGAGGGCATCCAGCTCGTGCAGACCGCGGTCGGCGACCGGTACGTGCTGGAGGAGATGAAGGAGAAGGACTACGCGCTCGGCGGCGAGCAGTCCGGCCACGTCATCATCCTCGACCACGCCACCACGGGTGACGGCACGCTGACCGGCCTGCTGCTGGCCGCGCGGGTCGCCCAGACCGGCCGTACACTGCGGGACCTGGCGTCCGTGATGGAGCGGCTGCCGCAGGTGCTGGTCAACGTGCCGGACGTCGACAGGTCCCGGGTCGGTTCGTCCCCGGACCTGGCCGCCGCCGTGACCGAGGCGGAGCGGGAGCTGGGCGCGACCGGGCGGGTGCTGCTGCGGCCCTCGGGCACCGAGCCCCTCGTACGGGTCATGGTCGAGGCCGCGGACATCGACCAGGCGCGGTCGGTGGCCGGACGGCTGGCGGACGCGGTGAAGTCGGCGCTCGGCTAGTGCCGTGCCGGGCGTCGCGAGCCGGTGAACCTTTCCGGCCACAGCACTAGAGACGCCTCGCCTTGAGGGAACGTTCGCGCTGCCTGGACCAGATCCACTTCTGGGCCAGCAGCGTGAGCGCCCCCGCCACCACGATGCCCAGCAGGTTCAGCAGGAGCTGTTTCGTGGAGCCCCAGGTCTGCCCGGTGTCGCCGTAGCTCAGTGCGACGGCCGCGTTGGCGGCGGCCGGGACCGTCGTCACGGAGATGGCGACTCCGACGAGGGCGCCCGACTTGGCGGAGGTCAAGGACAGCGTGCCGGCGGCTCCGGCGAGGACCGCCACGACGAAGGAGAACCAGTCGGGGGCGTAGACGAAGCCGGTGTTGGGCCGGGCGCCCTCCAGCTGCTCCTCGCTGAACAGGCCGACCGCGTCCATGAACAGGCTGAACCCCGCCGTCACGGCCATCGCCACCGCGAACCCCACCAGCAGCGCGGTCAGCGAGCGCAGCGCCAGCCGGGGCGCCCGCTGCACCAGCGCCGTGGCGATCCCCGCCAGCGGTCCGAACTCCGGACCCACCGCCATCGCGCCCACGATCAGGATCGCGTTGTCGAGCACCACACCACAGGCGGCGATCACGGTGGCCAGCGTGATGAACGCGAGATAGGTGATCGACAGCGTCGACTCCTCGTGCGTGGCCTCCGTCAGGTGCTCCCACAGCACCGCGTCCGCGCCCTCGCCCGGGGCCTCCGCCTCGGCCTTGTCGGCCCGCTTGGACAGCGACAGGTCGATGCTCTCGACGGCGATGGAACCGGTGCTCTCAAGGCCCAGTTCCTGGAGTGCGCTGAGGAGTTCGTCCGCCGCCTCGCGCGCGACGTCGCACATCACGACGTCCCCTGCGGGATTGCGGGCGGCACCCGGTATGACGACGAGGTGCGTGGTGCCGACCGTCCCCTCGATCAGACGTACCACCTCCGCCGTCCGCTCGGTGGGGGTGATCAGGCGCAGATGAAGCATGCCCGCAGGGTAGCCGTCAGAGTTTCCGCAGGCTCAGCCGCTGCACTTTGTGGTCCGGGCCCTTGCGCAGTACCAGGGTGGCGCGGCCGCGGGTGGGGGCGATGTTCTCCACCAGATTGGGCTTGTTGATGGTGCGCCACATGGTGCCGGCGTAGTCGAGGGCCTCCTCCTCGGAGACCTGGGTGTACTTGCGGAAGTACGACGAGGGGTCCTGGAAGGCGGTCTCGCGCAGCTTGCGGAACCGGTTGAGGTACCACTGCTCGATGTCCTCGGTGCGCGCGTCGACGTACACGCTGAAGTCGAAGTAGTCCGCGAGGCCGACCCGGGTGCGGCCGTCCTTGCCGGGCAGGGCGGGCTGGAGGACGTTCAGCCCCTCGACGATCAGGATATCCGGGCGGCGCACGGTGAGCTTCCGGCCGGGAACGATGTCGTAGATCAGGTGGGAGTAGACCGGCGCCGTCACCTCGTCCTTGCCGGCCTTGATGTCGGCGACGAAACGGGTGAGCGCGCGGCGGTCGTACGACTCGGGGAAGCCCTTGCGCGCCATCAGGCCCCGCGCCTGCAGTTCCCGCGTGGGCAGCAGGAACCCGTCCGTCGTCACCCGCTCGACCCGCGGGTGCTCCGGCCAGCGGGACAGCAGGGCCTGGAGAAGACGGGCCACGGTGGACTTCCCGACGGCGACGGAGCCGGCCACCCCTATCACGAACGGCGTCCCGGACTGGGAGCCCTGCTCGCCGAGGAAGGTGTTCAGGGCGCCGCGGAGGCCGTCCGTGGCGCCGACGTAGAGATTGAGCAGCCGGGACAGCGGGAGGTAGATGTCCCGCACCTCGTCGAGGTCGATGACGTCACCGAGACCGCGCAGCTTCTCCACCTCCTCGGCGGTCAGCGGCAGCGGCGTCTTGTCGCGCAGCGCACTCCACTCGGCACGGGTGAGGTCGACGTAGGGAGTCGCCTCCGGCCTGGGCCGGTGGGCGCTCCGGGGCATCGAGGAGACCGGAGAGATCACAGTCCATTGTTAACGGAGTTTGAACGGGGTGGGGGGTGGGCTGCGTCACGTGTGCCCGCCCGCTCTGCCTCTCGTGGCTCCCCGGCGGAGTCACGGTCGGATACCAAGTGATGGTCCAGTTGATCATCTGTGCCCATGCTGTGCGTAAAGTGCGCGTAAAGTACGGCAGTTGGTTTCCGCAGGCCTGCAGAGAAAGAGTCTCCCTTCGATGAGAAACGTCGCCGTCCGTCGCACCGCACTCGCCGCATCCGCCGCCGCCCTCGCTCTCCTCGCCACCGCCTGCGGCGGTTCCTCCGACGGTGGGGACAGGGCCGGTGACGGCAAGACCGCCCAGGCGGACAAGACGGCCTCGGCCACTCCCTCCCAGACGGCCTCCGCCGCTTCCGCCAAGGCGCTGACCGCCGCCGAGCTGGAGAAGGCCGCGCTCACGCAGGCGGACGTCAAGGGCGGGAAGGTCATCACCAAGGTCCCGGCGAAGGACGACATCGCGCAGGACACGGTGAAGACGGACGAGGCGGCCTGCGCGCCGCTCGCGTACCTGCAGGCCGGGACGTATGTCGGCACGCCCTCGGCCACCGTGAAGCGGGAGTGGACGGGTGACTCGAAGAAGCCCGCCGCGGGCGCGAGTGCCGAGGACACCATGCTCGCAGCCCTCGACCGGGCCAGGGTCGTGGTGACGCTGGCCTCCTACGGACACGGCAGCGCGGCGAAGGCCTTCGCAGACCTCAAGACGGCCGCGACGAAGTGCGCCGGCGGTTTCGCCTTCACCGTCGGGAGCGACAAGACCAAGGTCGACAAGGTCACCGGGACGGCCGCGCCCCAGGGCGCCGATGAGGCGCTGGCGCTGACCAGCCTCGTGGATGCCGATGAGGGCATCAAGGCCCCGGTGAAGGGCGTCGTCGTCCGCAAGGGCGCCACCCTCGCGTACTTCCCGGCCATCAACCTCGCCGCCGCCGCCACGGGCAAGGATTTCGACTTCCCCGCGGAGATCGTCGAGGCCCAGCTCGCCAAGCTCGGCTGAGCCGCCGAGGGAACCACCCCACCGGGGCCGTTCGTACCCCGGTGGGAATTTCCGATTTCGGGCACGCGAGGGCGGGTATCGGCGGCTGTCGGACCGTAGGCTGCGGATCATGTGCGGAATCGTGGGTTACGTGGGATCGCAGTCGGCGCTCGACGTCGTGATGGCCGGGCTGAAGCGGCTGGAGTACCGGGGCTACGACTCGGCGGGCGTCGCCGTGCTCGCGGACGGCGGGCTGGCCGCTGCGAAGAAGGCCGGGAAGCTGGTCAACCTGGAGAAGGAGCTGGTCGACCGGCCGCTGCCGACCGGCACCACCGGCATCGGGCACACCCGGTGGGCCACCCACGGCGCGCCGAACGACCCCAACGCGCACCCGCACCTCGACAACGCGGGCCGCGTCGCCGTCGTCCACAACGGGATCATCGAGAACTTCGCGCTGCTGCGCGCAGAGCTGGAGGAACGGGGCCACACCCTCGCCTCCGACACGGACACCGAGGTCGTCGCCCATCTGCTCGCCGAGGAGTTCTCCGCGACCGCCGACCTCGCGGAGTCGATGCGGCTGGTGTGCCGGCGCCTGGAGGGCGCGTTCACCCTGGTCGCGGTGCACGCCGACGAGCCCGGCGTGGTCGTCGGCGCGCGGCGCAACTCGCCGCTGGTCGTGGGCGTCGGCGAGGGCGAGGCCTTCCTCGCCTCGGACGTCGCCGCGTTCATCGCCCACACCCGGTCCGCGATCGAGCTGGGCCAGGACCAGGTGGTGGAACTGCGCCGCGACGGCGTCACGGTCACCGGTTTCGACGGCCGGCCCGCCGACGTGCACTCGTACCACGTCGACTGGGACGCCTCGGCCGCCGAGAAGGGCGGCTACGACTACTTCATGCTCAAGGAGATCGCCGAGCAGCCCAAGGCGGTCGCCGACACGCTCCTCGGTCGTATCGACGCGGCTGGTTCACTGCGCCTGGACGAGCTGCGGATCTCGCCCGCCGAACTGCGCGAGGTCGACAAGGTGGTGATCGTGGCCTGCGGGACCGCCTTCCACGCCGGGCTGATCGCCAAGTACGCCATCGAGCACTGGACGCGGATTCCCTGCGAGGTGGAACTGGCCAGCGAGTTCCGTTACCGGGACCCCATCCTCGACCCCCGCACCCTGGTCATCGCCATCTCCCAGTCCGGCGAGACCATGGACACCCTGATGGCCCTGCGGCACGCCCGCGAGCAGGGCTCCAAGGTGCTGGCGATCTGCAACACCAACGGCTCGACGATTCCCAGGGAGTCGGACGCGGTCCTGTACACGCACGCGGGGCCGGAAGTCGCGGTGGCGTCCACGAAGGCGTTCCTGACACAGCTCGTCGCCTGCTACCTGGTGGCCCTGTACCTGGGCCAGGTGCGCGGCACCAAGTGGGGCGACGAGATCCACGTCGTCATCCGCGACCTGTCGAGGATCTCCGACGAGGTCGAGCGGGTCCTGGAGACCATGGAGCCGGTACGCCGGCTGGCGCGCTCCCTCGCCGACAAGAACACGGTGTTGTTCCTGGGCCGGCACGTCGGCTACCCGGTCGCCCTGGAAGGCGCCCTCAAGCTCAAGGAGCTGGCGTACATGCACGCCGAGGGCTTCGCCGCGGGCGAGCTGAAGCACGGGCCGATCGCACTGATCGAGCAGGACCTGCCGGTGGTCGTGGTGGTGCCCTCGCCGCGCGGACGCTCGGTCCTGCACGACAAGATCGTCTCCAACATCCAGGAGATCCGGGCGCGGGGCGCGCGCACGATCGTGATCGCGGAGGAGGGCGACGAGGCGGTCGTCCCGTACGCCGACCACCTGATCAGCATCCCGGCGACCCCGACCCTGCTGCAGCCGCTGGTCGCGACGGTGCCGTTGCAGGTCTTCGCGTGCGAGCTGGCGACCGCCCGGGGCAACGAGGTGGATCAGCCGCGGAACCTGGCGAAGTCCGTCACGGTGGAGTAGGGGATCCTTCTCGACCTGGGTGCCGCCCCGGGCCCGGATGACGCGGGTCCGGGGCGGCACGGGGGTCAGCCGCGGGCGAGCCGGGCGCGGCGGTAGGCCCGGTGGGTGTGGCGGTCGGCTCCACGACCACGCGGAAGCCGTCCAGGACGGTCAGGACGCGGCCCCCGTCGGGGCGGGTGGTCATCGCGGCGCAGGCGTCCTACCGCACGGTGACCGGGCCGCCGGGCAGCACCAGGTACCTCATCGCCTGGGACCTCGACCGTGACGACTGGCGCACCTTCCGCGTCGACCGCGTACGCCCCCGCACCCCGACCGGCCCGCGCTTCACCCCACGCTCTCTCCCCGGCGATGACGTGGCCGCGTTCGTCACCGGCCGATTCCGAGGGACTGACGGCTCCACCACCGACTGGCCCTGCCGCGGCGAAGTCGTCCTCGGTCTCCCCGCACAGGCTGTGGCCCCCTTCGCGCAGGACGGAATCGTCGAGGAACTCGGCCCCGGCCGCTGTCGCCTCACCCTCGGCTCCTGGTCGTGGACCGGCCTCGCCGCCGCTGTCGGGCGCTTCGACACCGACATCCAGGTCATCGGCCCACCGTAACTGACCAGTGCGTTCGGGGAACTGGCCGCGCGCTACGCCAAGGCGGGCGGCGGAGCATCCGAGACGTAGCCGGGGGTTCTTCTCGTCCACGGCACGAGCGGGACGGGGGGGGAGGAGGTGGCCTGCTCCAGGCCCCACCGGCCCGGCGTCTCAGATTTCCGGCATGGTCAGCCACGTGCTGATGCGGGCCAGCGCGGAGGGGCCGGAGTCCGAGGCGACGTCCTGGACCAGATCGGCGATCGAGACCGCGCGCAGGGCTTCCCGCCAGGCCGTGTCCGCGGCGGTCATCGCGCGGGCGATCGGGCAGGGCGCGGTGCACGACTCGGCCGGGGCGGCCAGCGGGCCACGCTGGCGGATCTCCGTGCAGGTGAACGCCTGGCCGGGGCCGTCGACCGCTTCGACCACATCGAGCACCGTGATCGAGGCGGGTTCCCGGGTGAGCACGTAGCCGCCCGACTTGCCCTGGACCGAGCGTACGAGCCCGGCCCGGGAGAGCGCCTGCAGCTGTTTGGCCAGATAGCTCGGCGAGACGTCATGCAGTTCCGCCAGCCTGGTCGCGGGCACGGGCTCCTCGACCGACGTGAGCACGACGCAGCAGTGCAGGGCCCACTCGACTCCGCCGGACATCTTCACTCGCCCACTCTAATCAGACCGCTTGACTCGGACAATTCGTGTCCGTGTATAGTCTCGGACAGATCATGTCCGAGTTTGGTGCAAGGCGCGCCCGCGTAGGGGTTCATATGCCATATTGCGGACATACTTTCGACGAAAGGCGTGTCATGAAGTTCGCAGTCATCGGCGGTACCGGCCTGATCGGGTCACAGGTCGTCAAGGACCTGAACGCCGCCGGGCACGAGGCGGTACCGCACTCGCAGTCCACCGGAGTCGACGTCATCAGCGGCCAGGGACTGGACGGGGCGGTGGACGGAGCCGACGTCGTCGTCAACCTGACGAACTCCCCGACCTTCGACGAAGCCTCCCCGGCGTTCTTCCAGACCTCGATGGGCAACCTTCTGGCCGCGGCCCGCAAGGGCGGCGTCGGCCACTTCGTCATCCTCTCGATCGTCGGTGTGGACCAGGTGCCGGAGCTGGACTACTACCGGGCCAAGGCGCTCCAGGAGAACATCCTCGCAGGCGGGTCGATCCCCTACTCGATCGTCCGGGCGACGCAGTTCATGGAGTTCATGGACGCCGTCATGTCCTGGACCGCGGAGGGCGACACCGTCCGGCTGCCCGCCACGCCGATCCAGCCGATCGCCTCGAAGGACGTGGCCGCGGCGGTGGCGGAGGTGGCCGCGGGCGCCCCGCTGAACGGCATTCGCAACATCGCCGGCCCCGAGATCTTCAACCTGGACGAGCTGGGCCGGATCACCCTGTCCCACAAGGGCGACAACCGCACCGTCGTCACCGACCCCACTGCCGGCATGTTCGCCGTCGTCAAGGGCGACGTCCTCATCGACAGGGACGCCCACCTCGCCCCCACTCGCTACACCGACTGGCTCTCCTGACCCCCGCGCGACAATTGGGCGCCATTTGACGGTCATTCAGGGATGGTTCCGTGAGGGTGAGAATGCAAAAGAAAGGCAGGTCCGGGCACCCCATTCCGTGCGAGTGCCCGAACCTGCCCTGAGTGAGGCTCAGTGCCGGAAGACGTCCTTGGTCTTCTCCTTGGCCTCGCGGGCGTCGCCGCGCGCCTGCTCCATGCGGCCCTCGGCCTCCATGCGTTCGTTGCCGACGGTGCGGCCGACGGTCTCCTTGACCTTGCCCTTGGCCTGCTCAGTCTTGGCCTGCGCCTTCTGGTTCTCAGCCATGGGTGTCACATCCCTACGTCGTCACGGCGTTCGGTGACGTTCGGATTGCCCTCGTCGTGACGCGTAAACGTCACAGTAATGCGCTGTGCCGTGCACGCGGATTCGCGGCGAACCAATCAGAATTCCACTGGAAGCCCCGAAGAAACCCGGGTTCTTCGATGCGTGCCGAGCCGTCGACGGGGAACCCGCTCCGCCGGAGGTTGATGAAACATGGTTCCCTTGATTCTGGTTCTTCTTCTGGCCCTGATCCTTTTCGGTGCGGGTTTCGCCTTGAAGGCGCTGTGGTGGGTTGCCGTCATCGTGCTGGCGGTGTGGCTGCTGGGCTTCGTCGTCCGCCCGGCGAGTGGCGGTCGACGGGGTCGCTGGTACCGCTGGTAGCGGCGCGCGTCGACACGCGTCCAGGGCCCCGGCCGTGTCCGGGGCCCTACGTGTGTCCGCCGACGGACCCTGTCGTCCGCTCGGTGCTCACATAGGAGTGGGAAGGGTGAAAAGGTGCGTACCTCCCTGCTGTCAGGGCATCCGTGGCCCGTCGGGCGCCGGTGCGCCAATCGGAACCAGCGGCCTCCAACCCGGCGCCCGGCCTTGGGGTCGTCGCGCGACGAAGGGGCGGTCGGTGCCGCATAGGGTGCCCCGCATGAGCATCATCGGAGTCGGCATCGACGTGGCCGAGATCGACCGCTTCCGGGCTGCGCTGGAGCGTACCCCCGGGCTGGCCGAACGGCTCTTCCTGGAACGCGAGTTGTTCCTGCCGGGCGGTGAGCGGCGCGGGATCGCCTCGCTGGCCGCGCGGTTCGCGGCGAAGGAGGCGGTGGCCAAGGCGCTGGGCGCGCCGGGCGGGCTGCACTGGACCGACGCCGAGGTGTACGTCGAGGACAGCGGTCAGCCCCGGTTGCGCGTGACGGGCACGGTCGCGGCCCGCGCGGCCGAACTCGGCGTGCGGTTCTGGCACGTGTCGCTCAGTCATGACGCGGGTGTCGCGTCGGCGGTGGTCGTCGCCGAGGGATAGCAGCGTCGATCCCGGCCCTCCTCGGATCGGGGGCCGGGCGACTCCCGCGCCCTTCGTCATGGTGTGGGCGCGGTGGGGGAGACTCGGCCGTATGCGTACTGCGTACAGCGTGGAGACGGTGAGGACGGCCGAGCGTGCGCTCATGGCCCGGCTTCCGGAGGGGGCGCTCATGCAGCGCGCCGCCGCCGGACTGGCCGCGGCATGCGCCCAGTTGCTGGGGCGGGTGTACGGCAGCCGGGTGGTGCTGCTGGTCGGCAGCGGGGACAACGGCGGCGACGCCCTGTACGCCGGGGCGCGGCTCGCCCGGCGCGGGGCCGGGGTGACGGCGGTACCGCTGTCACCCGAGAGGACCCACCAGGGCGGGCTCGCGGCCCTTCGCAGGGCGGGCGGTACGGTCGCGGACCCCTCTGACGCCGCCGAGGAGGTGATCCGGGCCGCCGACCTCGTCGTCGACGGGATCGTGGGCATCGGCGGCAAGGGCGGGCTCCGGCCCGACGCGGCACGGCTCGCCGCGCTCGCCGACGCCTCGCGCGCGGTCGTCGTGGCCGTGGACCTGCCGAGCGGTGTGGAGGCCGACAGCGGGGAGGTGCGGGGGGACGCCGTACGGGCGGACCTCACCGTGACCTTCGGTACGCACAAGCCGGCGCTGCTGATCGATCCGGCGCGGGAGTACGCCGGTTCCGTACGGCTCGTCGACATCGGGCTCGAACTGCCCGAGGAGGCCGAGGTGGAGGCGTTGCAGCACGCGGACGTGGCCGCGCTGCTGCCAGTGCCGCGCGCCGAGAGCGACAAGTACCGGCGGGGCGTCGTCGGCATCGCCGCCGGGTCCGCGCGCTATCCCGGAGCGGCCGTGCTCGCCGTCTCGGGGGCGCTGCGCGGCGGGGCCGGGGCCGTGCGGTATGTGGGACCCGCCGGGAGCGCGGTGATCGCCCGCTTCCCGGAGACGCTGGTCTCCGACCGGGGGCCCGCCAAGGCCGGGCGGGTGCAGGCCTGGGTGGTGGGTCCCGGCGCGGGCGACGACGCGGCGACCGTGGCCGAGGTGTTGGAGGCGGACGTACCCGTCCTCGTCGACGCGGACGGGCTCAGGCTGGTCGACCGGGACGCCGTACGCGCCCGTACGGCACCGACGCTGATGACCCCGCACGCGGGCGAGGCCGCCGCGCTGCTGGGCGTGGCGCGCGAGGAGGTCGAGGGCGCGCGGCTCGCGGCGGTACGGGAGCTGGCGTCCCGCTACCGGGCGACCGTCCTCCTCAAGGGCTCGACGACGCTGGTGGCGGACCCCGACGGCGGCCCGGTACGCGTGAACGCCACCGGCACGCCGTGGCTGGCGACCGCGGGCAGCGGAGACGTGCTGTCCGGCCTGTCGGGGTCGCTTCTCGCGGCCGGCCTCGCGGCCCGGGACGCGGCGAGCGTGGCGGCCTACCTGCACGGCTTGGCGGGCCGCTACGCGGCGGACGGCGCGCCGGCGGGGGCGCACGACGTGGCCAACGCCATTCCCGAGGCATGGCGGGACGTGCGGGCGGGCTGAGCGGGTGGGCCCCGATGGGCCCTGGACGGGCCTGGAGGGGCGTGGACCGGCCTGGATGGGCGTGGACGGGTCTGGAGGGGCGTGGACGGGACCCGGGCCGGGCCCGGTCGAGGGACGCCGACTGCGGGAACGCTACCCGCCGGTACCGTCGTCCCCGTGCCGTCCGGCCCCTCTGAGACACTGGGGCGCGATGGAACGTATCGAGACAGCACCCCTGCGTGCCCGCGCCGAGATCGATCTGGCGGCCCTGCGGGCGAACGTGCGTGCCCTGCGCGCCCTCGCGCCCGGCGCGGCCCTGATGGCCGTCGTCAAGTCGGACGCGTACGGCCACGGGGCCGTGCCGTGCGCCCGCGCGGCCCTCGAAGCCGGCGCCGAGTGGCTCGGCACGGCCACGCCCGAGGAGGCCCTCGCCCTGCGCGAGGCAGGGGTGCCGGGTCGCGTCCTGTGCTGGCTCTGGACCCCCGGCGGTCCCTGGCAGCGTGCCCTCGAGGCCGACGTCGACGTGTCCGTCAGCGGCCTGTGGGCCCTCGACGAGGTGCGCGCGGCGGCCGCCGCCGCGGGCGTGCCCGCCCGGGTCCACCTCAAGGCCGACACCGGCCTGGGCAGGAACGGCTGCCAGCCCGGCGACTGGCCGGAACTCGTCGCCGAGGCCCTGCGCGCCCAGGCCGACGGCCTGGTCACCGTCGTCGGCGTGTGGTCCCACTTCGCCTGCGCCGACGAACCCGGCCACCCCTCCGTCCAGGCCCAACTGACCCGCTTCCGCGAGATGGTGGCGTACGCCGAGCAGCAGGGCGTGCGCCCCGAGGTGCGGCACATCGCCAACTCGCCCGCCACGCTGACCCTGCCCGAGGCCCACTTCGACCTCGTACGCACCGGAATCGCGATGTACGGCATCTCACCGAGCCCCGAACTCGGCACCCCCGCCGACCTCGGACTGCGCCCGGTGATGACCCTGAAAGCGTCGCTCGCCCTGGTCAAGCAGGTCCCCGGCGGCCACGGTGTCAGTTACGGCCATCTGTACACCACCCCCGGCGCCACCACCCTCGGCCTGGTCCCGGTCGGCTACGCGGACGGCATCCCGCGCCACGCCTCCGGTACGGGACCGGTCCTGGTCGACGGCAAGCTGCGTACCGTCGCGGGTCGGATCGCCATGGACCAGTTCGTCGTGGACCTGGGTGGCGACGAGCCCCCGCCCGGAACCGAGGCGGTCCTCTTCGGCCCCGGCGACCGGGGCGAACCCACCGCCGAGGACTGGGCACAGGCGGCCGGAACCATCGCTTACGAAATCGTGACCCGGATCGGAACCCGCGTCCCGCGCGTCTACGTAAAGGTGAACGCGTAACAAGATGGGTAATCCACACGGGTGAGCCGGGGCAGACGTACGGCTGAACGGGCGGGGAGCCCGGCACGAAGGAGCGGGACGTGAGCGAGAGCAGTGCGGAGACGGCGGGGGCCGTCGCCGGCGCGACCGTCGCTGCCGCCGGCAACTGGCGTCTCGCCGGTCTCGCCGGCGCCGCGATAGGCGTGGTCGCGGCGGGTGCCGCGGCCGGCGTCGCGATCGAGCGGATGACGGTCGGCCGCGGCATGCGCAGGAAGGCCCGGCTGGCCCTCGACTCGGCCGGGCCGTACGGCACCCTCCGCGGCATCCCCGGAAAGGCGTACGCGGACGACGGCACCGAGCTGTACTACGAGGTCGACGACGTCGAGCCGGAGCGGATCCCGGCGCAGCGCCGCCGCCGGCTCTTCGGACGCAAGGCCCCGGCCCCGGTCACCGTCGTCTTCAGCCACGGCTACTGCCTCAACCAGGACTCCTGGCACTTCCAGCGGGCCGCGCTGCGCGGCGTCGTCCGCACCGTGCACTGGGACCAGCGCAGCCACGGCCGCTCCGGGCGGGGCATGGCGCAGGCCGACGGTACGCCGGTCTCCATAGACCAGCTCGGCCGCGACCTGAAGGCCGTGATCGACGCGGCCGTGCCCGAGGGGCCGATCGTGCTCGTCGGCCACTCCATGGGCGGCATGACCGTCATGGCCCTCGCCGACCAGTACCCGGAACTGATCCGCGACCGGGTCGTCGGCGTCGCCCTCGTGGGTACGTCGTCCGGGCGGCTCGGTGAGGTCAACTTCGGACTGCCCGTCGCGGGCGTCAACGCGATACGCCGCGTCCTGCCCGGAGTGCTGAGGGCACTCGGGCAGCAGGCCGAGCTGGTGGAGAAGGGACGCCGGGCCACCGCCGACCTGTTCGCGGGGATCATCAAGCGGTACTCGTTCGCGTCCCGGGACATCGATCCGGCCGTCGCCCGGTTCGCCGAGCGGATGATCGAAAGCACGCCGATCGACGTGGTCGCCGAGTTCTACCCGGCCTTCACCGACCACGACAAGACCAAGGCGCTCGCCCGCTTCGCCGACCTTCCGGTGCTCGTCCTTGCCGGCGTGCAGGACCTGGTCACCCCGAGCGAGCACAGCGAGGCGATCGCCGATCTCCTGCCGGACGCCGAACTGGTGCTCGTGCCGGACGCCGGGCACCTGGTGATGCTGGAGCACCCCGAGGTCGTCACCGACCGCCTCGCCGACCTCCTGATGCGCTCGGGAGCGGTCCCCGCAGGGGCTACCGTGGGGGGCTATGGAAGCACCAGCACCAGCACCGCACAGCCCGGCTGAGGCCCCCACGCCGGACGTCACCGTCGAGCTCACCGTCACCTCCCCCGAACAGATGCAGGAACTGGGGCGCCGGCTGGCCAAGCTGCTGCGCGCCGGCGACCTCGTGCTGCTGAACGGCGAGCTGGGCGCGGGCAAGACCACGCTGACCCGCGGGCTCGGCGAGGGCCTGGGGGTACGGGGAGCGGTCACCTCGCCGACCTTCGTGATCGCCCGCGTGCACCCCTCCCTCGGGGACGGCCCGCCGCTGGTCCACGTGGACGCGTACCGGCTGGGCGGCGGCCTGGAGGAGATGGAGGACCTCGACCTCGACGTCTCGCTGCCGGAGTCGGTGGTCGTCGTGGAGTGGGGCGAGGGCAAGGTGGAGGAGCTGACGGAGGACCGCCTGCACGTGACGATCCACCGGGCGGTGGGCGACACGACGGACGAGGTCAGGCATGTGACGCTCGCGGGGTTCGGGAACCGCTGGGCGCAGGTGGACCTGGGGGCGCCCCTTTGACGGCTGCCGGACCCGTGCACCATGCGGGTAACGTCCCGACAAGGCGTCGGCAAGATATTGCGCCGTGGGCATCCGGCGTGGTCACATGGTCGGAAGGACCGTGGTCAGGTCTGCCTAACCCTGTCGCCCCCGCGACACCAGGAGGCGTCCATGCCGGCTTCAGAACGCGACGAGGCGCAGCCGCGCGTGGTGCCCGGGCCGGGCAACGTGTCGATGAAGGATCTGCTCGCGTCGTGCGCCGCGGCCAAGGCGGTCTCGACCCCGCCGAGGGACCCGGCGCCCGACAGGCTCCAGCCGGCTCCCGTGACCGAGGACCGGCGCAGGGCCGCGTAGGGCGTGGCGTCCGCTACGTGACGACGACCGCTACGTGACGACGGCCGCTACTTGACGACGACCACCTTCTGGTTGATCGTCGCGAACTCCCACATCGCCATGCCGTCCGCACGCCCCTCGCGGATACCGCCCAGCTTCTTCGACGCGTCCGGTTTCGGCGTCGAGCCGTCCACGGCCGCGCTGAAGCCGAACACCACGCCGTCGCTCAGTGCGAACCGCACGACGTGTTCCACCTGCTTGCCGTCCGAACCGGTCCCGGCCGCGGTCCGGGACGTCACCGCGTACGTGCCCGGGGCCGGGTCCACCGTGCCCGGCATCACGGTGAAGGTCCGCTCCACCTTGTTGTCCGTGCCGACCAGCCACACCCGGTCGTCGGCGAGCGAGTACACCACCCGCTCCCCGGTGCCGGAGCCCCCGGGCAGCGCCGCCGGGCGCGGGTCCCGCGGGGCCTTGGACGCGCCGGCCCCCGGCGACTTCTTCACCTGCGGCTTGCCCAGCGTGTCGGGCACGTGCGCCGACGCCTGGTAGGCGAGGAAACCGACCGCGGCGACGGCCGCCACGGTGAGCCCGGCCACGAATCCCGAGCTGCTCCTAGCCACCCTTGCCCACCTCTCGACACCGTGCACGCGCTTGCGTCGCACACCTTTGCTGTGACGGTAGCAGCAGCCGCGGTGGGGACCGGCCCGGCCGTGCGAGGGGCGCGGGAGCCGTAGGCTGTTTGCGTGCTCTTGCTCGCTCTGGATACCGCCACCCCCGCCGTGACCGTCGCGCTGCACGACGGCACGTCCGTCGTCGCCTCGACGAGCCAGGTCGACGCCCGGCGGCACGGGGAACTCCTGCTGCCCGCCGTCGACCGGATCCTCGCCGAGGCGGGCACCCGGCTCGACGCCGTCACCGACGTCGTCGTCGGCGTGGGCCCCGGCCCGTACACCGGGCTGCGGGTCGGCCTGATGACCGCCGACACGTTCGGACTCGCGCTCGGCGTGCCCGTCCACGGCCTGTGCACCCTCGACGGCCTCGCGTACGCCTCCGACCTGACCGTGCCCTTCGTGGTCGCCACGGACGCCCGCCGCAAGGAGGTCTACTGGGCGCGCTACGACGACGCGCGCACCCGTGTCACCGAGCCCGCCGTCGACCGTCCCGCCGAGATCACCGAGAAGGTCGCGGGCCTGCCCGCCATCGGCGCCGGCGCACTGCTGTACCCGGACACCTTCCCGGACGTCCACGAGCCCGAGCACGTCTCGGCCGCCGCCCTCGCCTCCCTGGCCGCCGAGAAGCTCGCCAAGGGCGAGGAACTGCCCGCTCCACGTCCGCTGTACCTGCGCCGCCCCGACGCACAGGTGCCCAAGAGCTACAAGGTGGTCACGCCCAAGTGACCGAGCCCGTGACCCCGCCCGAGACGCCCCGGCTGCGCGAGATGCGCTGGTGGGACATCGACCCCGTGCTGGAGCTGGAGAAGGACCTCTTCCCGGAGGACGCCTGGTCGCGGGGCATGTTCTGGTCCGAGCTCGCGCACTCCCGTGGCCCGGAGGCCACCCGCCGCTACATTGTGGCCGTCGAGGGAGTGCGCATCGTCGGCTACGCGGGACTGGCCGCCCAGGGCGAGCTCGCCGACATCCAGACCATCGCCGTGGCCCGCGACCGCTGGGGCACGGGACTCGGCGGGCGGCTGCTGACCGAGCTGCTGCGCGCCGCGACCGCGTTCGAGTGCGCCGAGGTGATGCTCGAGTGCCGGGTCGACAACGTACGCGCGCAGAAGCTGTACGAGCGCTACGGCTTCGAGGCCATCGGGTTCAGGCGCGGCTACTACCAGCCGGGGAACGTGGACGCCCTGGTGATGCGCCTGACCACCACGCCCGACGGCGACTTCGCCGCGGGGTCCGAAACTGTACGAGGAACCGAGATCAATGGCTGACCAACCCCTGGTCCTGGGGATCGAGACGTCCTGCGACGAGACCGGCGTCGGCATCGTCCACGGGACCACCCTCCTCGCGGACGCCGTCGCCTCCAGCGTCGACGAGCACGCGCGCTACGGCGGGGTCGTCCCGGAGGTCGCGTCGCGTGCCCATCTGGAAGCGATGGTGCCGACCATCGAGCGCGCGCTGAAGGACGCGGGAGTCTCCGCGAAGGACCTGGACGGCATCGCGGTCACGGCCGGACCGGGGCTGGCCGGCGCCCTGCTGGTCGGCGTCTCGGCGGCGAAGGCGTACGCGTACGCGCTGGGCAAGCCGCTGTACGGCGTCAACCACCTGGCCTCGCACATCTGCGTGGACCAGCTGGAGCACGGCGCGCTGCCGGAGCCGACGATGGCGCTGCTGGTCAGCGGCGGCCACTCGTCGCTGCTGCTGTCCACGGACATCACTTCGGACGTACGGCCGATGGGTTCGACGATCGACGACGCGGCGGGCGAGGCGTTCGACAAGATCGCGCGCGTGCTGAACCTCGGCTTCCCGGGCGGCCCGGTCATCGACCGGTACGCCAAGGAGGGCGACCCGGAGGCGATCGCGTTCCCGCGTGGTCTGACCGGCCCGCGCGACCCCGCGTACGACTTCTCCTTCTCCGGTCTGAAGACGGCCGTGGCCCGCTGGATCGAGGCCAGGCGCGCGGCGGGGGAGGAGGTGCCGGTCCGTGACGTGGCGGCGTCCTTCCAGGAGGCGGTGGTGGACGTGCTGACCCGCAAGGCGGTGCGCGCCTGCAAGGACCAGGGCGTCGACCATCTGATGATCGGCGGCGGAGTCGCGGCGAACTCCCGCCTGCGCGTCCTGGCCCAGGAGCGGTGCGAGGCGGCCGGCATCCGCCTGCGCGTCCCCCGCCCCAAGCTCTGTACGGACAACGGCGCGATGGTCGCCGCGCTGGGCGCGGAGATGGTCGCCCGGGGCCGTGCGGCGTCGTCCTGGGATCTGTCGGCGGACTCGTCGCTGCCGGTGACGGACCCGCATGTGCCGGGCAACTCGCACGACCACGACCACGTGCACGAGGTGAGCAAGGAGAACCTCTACTCGTGACGGTCGCGCTGATGTGGGAGGCCCGGGCGGTCGCCGGCCGGGGCGAGGAACTGCTGGCCTGGGCCCGTGTCCAGGAGCTGACGCCCCCGCCCCTGCGCCGCGAGACCTTCCGGGCCCCACAGGACCGCGTCCTCGTCATCACCTGGTGGGACGCGGAGTTCACCGCCGATCTCCCGGAACTGCCCGAGCCGGACGGGGGGTTGGTCACCCGGGCGGTGCACCGATGGCGGTTCGAGTCGGTGACGGCGGACTGACGGACCTCAACTCCCGTATCTTTCGGAATCTTTCGGGTGGTGCGTCGAATCTTCCGGGCATACGATCCCGCGCATGACTCCCGCCCAATCCGCCGGCACGAACGGAGCGCGGCGCCCCGCCCGGACCGCCACGCTCGCCGAGATGGCCCGTGAGGCCGGGGTGTCGGCGCCCACGGTGTCCAAGGTGCTCAACGGCCGGGCCGACGTCGCCCCGGCGACCCGCGCCCGCGTCGAGGAGCTGCTGCGCGCCTACGGCTATCGTCGGCGCCGGGCCGAAGCGAGCCGTGCGCCGCTGATCGACCTCGTCTTCCACGAGCTGGAGAGCTCCTGGGCGATGGAGGTCATCCGGGGGGTGGAGAACGTGGCGCGCGGCGCGGGGCTGAGCGTGGTGCTGTCCGAGAGCGCGGGACGGCTCACCCCCGGCCGTACCTGGGCCGACCAGGTCGCCGCCCGCTGCCCGCACGGTGTGATCCTCGTTCTGTCCGGCCTGGACGCGTCCCAGCGCGCGCTGCTGACCAGCCGTTCCGTCCCGTTCGTGGTCATGGACCCGGCGGGCGACCCGGGCGACGACGTGCCGTCCATCGGCGCCACCAACTGGCACGGCGGCCTGGCCGCGACCCGGCATCTGATCGAGCTGGGGCACACCCGGATCGGCGCCATCAGCGGGCCCGGGCGCATGATGTGCAGCCGCGCGCGGGTCGACGGCTACCGGGCGGCCCTGGAGACCGCCGGGCTGCCCGTGCATCCGGACCTGGTCCGGACGGGGGACTTCCACCACGAGGCGGGCTACCGGCTCGGCCGCGAACTGCTGTGCCGCCCGGACCGGCCGACGGCTCTCTTCGCGGGCAACGACCTCCAGGCGCTGGGGGTCTACGAGGCGGCGCGCGAGCTGGGGTTGCGCATTCCGGAGGATCTCAGCGTGGTCGGGTTCGACGACCTGCCGGTGGCTCGCTGGGTGGGGCCGCCGTTGACGACCGTACGGCAGCCGCTCATGGAGATGGCGGAGGCGGCGGCACGGCTGGTGCTGGACCTCGGCCGTGAGGAAGCGCCCACGGCGGCGAATCGCATCGAGTTGGCGACCAGCCTGGTGGTGCGCAGCAGCACCGGGGCGCCGCCCGCATGACCGACCGGGCCATGCCGACCCGGAGTTGACGTGTCGACGTCCGAAACTTTCGACACCCTCCCGCAGGGACACCGGACTGAGGGCGGGGTGAGAACGTGAGATTTTCTGAAGAATGCCGCTCCGCCGTCTCTGCTCGCAATAATTCGGACTTATGTTCCTCCGGGTGGCTTAAGCTGACACGCACGGGGACGGGGACGGTGACGGGGGCGTGGGAAGACGCGGCGGTCGGCGGACACGGCTGATCAGATTCGTCGGCGCGGTGATCGCGTGCGGCGTCGTCCTCACGGCCGCCGGGGCGGCCTGGGCGTACTGGCATCTCAACCACAACATCAAAAGCGTCGACATCGACCGTGCGCTGGGCACCGACCGCCCGGCGCGGCCGACGCCCTCGCCCTCCGCGTCCGCCTCACCCCTGCCGAGCGGCGCCCTGAACATCCTGGTCCTGGGCTCCGATTCGCGCTTCGGCAAGCAGAACGCCGCCCTCGGCGGGGGCGACGTCTCGGGTGCCCGTTCGGACACGGCCATGGTGGTGCACATCGACGCGGGCCGCACGAAGGCCACCGTGGCCAGCATCCCGCGCGACACCCTCGTCACCCGGCCGTCGTGCCCGTTGGCGTCGGGCGGCAGGACGGCGGTGGCGTACGGGGTGATGTTCAACACCGCCTACGAGCTGGGCGGTCCGGTCTGCGCGATCAAGACGGTCGAGTCGGTCACACGGATCCGCATCGACCACTTTCTGGAGATCGACTTCTCGGGATTCGCCAAACTGGTGGACGCGCTGGGCGGCGTGACGGTGACCACGGAGCAGGACATCGACGACGACAAGAGCCATCTGAACCTGAAGGCGGGCGTCCACCACCTGAACGGCACCCAGGCCCTGGCCCTGGCCCGCACCCGGTACGGCATAGGCGACGGCAGCGACCTCGGCCGCATAGCTCTTCAACAGAAACTGGTGAAGGCGCTGCTGGACCAGCTGGCCTCGACGGATCTGCTCACCGATCCCGCGGAGCTGTACCGGGTCGCCGACGCGACCACCGGCAGCCTGACCACGGACACGGGCCTGGACTCGCTGCCGGAGCTGACGCGTCTGGGCGAGAGCCTGAGGGGTCTGCGGTCGAAGAACGTGACGACGGTGATGATGCCGGTGGTGCCCGCTCCCTCGGACGCCAACCGGGTGGTGGCGAAGGAACCGGCGGCGAGCGAGCTGTGGGCGTCACTGCGGTGAGGACGGCCCGGAAAAAAATCCTCGAAGAAAATCCGCGGGCCGTGTCGATCCACGGTGCGGTCGTTCGACGTAAGGGGTGTGAGGCCGGGAACAGCCCGGCCGTCGTACCCGAGGAGTCACCATGCCGCGTTACCTGTCGATCGTGCGCGTCGACGAGACCACCGCGCCCGCTCAGGGCCCCAGCCCCGAGCTGATGCAGCGGATGGGCGAGCTGATCGAGGAGATCACCAAGGCCGGGGTCATGCTCGACACCGCCGGGCTCACGCCGGCCGCCCAGGGCGCCCGGGTGCGCTGGGAGGGCGGGAACCTGTCCGTCACGGACGGCCCGTTCACCGAGTCGAAGGAGGTCATCGGTGGCTACGCGCTCATGCAGTGCAAGGACAGGGCCGAGGCGATCGAGTGGGCCAAGCGGTTCGTGAAGGTGCACGAGGAGTACTGGACGATCACCTGTGAGGTCCGGGAGATCGCCGAGGCGTGAGCGACGCTTTGCGTCCGCCCGCCGGGGGTGTTGCATGGTGGGCTGTGGAACAGCAGCCCGCCGCCCCTGCCCCCGACGGCCCGGTCGGCGCCATCGAGACCGTCTTCCGGATGGAGTCCCCGCGCGTCATCGCCGGTGTCGCGCGGATCGTCCGGGACGTCGGGATCGCCGAGGAGCTGGCGCAGGACGCCCTGGTCGCCGCGTTGGAGCAGTGGCCGCGGGACGGCGTGCCCGACAACCCGGGCGCCTGGCTCATGGCCGCCGCCAAGCACCGCGCGATCGACCTCGTGCGCCGCCGGGAGAGGTACGCACGCAAGCTGGAGGAGGTCGGGCGGGACCTCGAGACGGCGCCGTACCACGTGGACGTGCCGTCCGACCCGGACGACATCGACGACGACCTGCTGCGGCTCGTGTTCACCGCCTGCCACCCGGTACTGTCCGCCGAGTCCCGCATCGCGCTCACCCTGCGGCTGCTCGGCGGGCTGACCACGGCCGAGATCGCGCGCGCGTTCCTCGTGCCGGAGGCCACCGTCGCGCAGCGCGTCGTCCGCGCGAAGCGGACGCTCGCGACGAAGGGCGTCGCCTTCGAGGTGCCGTACGGTCCCGAGCGGGATGCCCGGCTCGGGTCCGTGCTCGAGGTCATCTACCTGGTCTTCAACGAGGGGTACGCGGCCACGGCCGGCGACGACCTGCTGCGCCCCGCCCTGTGCGAGGACGCCCTGCGGCTGGCCCGGGTGCTGGCCGAGCTGATGCCCAAGGAGCCCGAGGTGCACGGGCTGGCCGCGCTGCTGGAGTTCCAGGCCTCCCGCACGGCGGCCCGCACCGGGCCGGACGGCGGGCCCGTGCTGTTGAAGGACCAGAACCGGGCGCGCTGGAACCGTCTGCTCATCGCCCGCGGCATCGCCGCCCTGGGCCGCGCCGACGCGGTCTCCCCCAAGCTCTCGGCTTCGCTCGAGCAGGAGGGACCCCCATCGCGGGCCCCTGGCCCGTACGTCCTGCAGGCCGCGATCGCCGCCTGCCACGCACTCGCACACACGTACGAGGAGACGGACTGGGCGCGTATCGCCACCCTGTACGGTCTGCTGGCCGCCCGCTTCCCGTCACCCGTCGTCGAGCTGAACCGCGCGGTCGCCGTCTCCATGGCCGAGGGACCGGGCCCGGCCCTGGAGATCGTCGACCGGCTGGCCGCCGAACCAGCCCTGCGCGGCTACCACTTGCTGCCGAGCGTCCGCGGCGACCTGCTGGACCGGCTCGGGCGCACGGCCGAGGCACGCGAGGAGTTCGTCCGGGCCGCCGCCCTCGCCCGCAACGAACGGGAGCGTGAGCTGCTCACGGCGCGCGCGGAGGACTGCCGCTAGTGCTGTGGCCGGAAAGGTTCACCGGCTCGCGGCGTCCGGCACGGCACCTCGCCGCGTTGTCGCATCGCCCGAGTACATCCGGTACGCGGGCGAC